>JBBREW010000022.1:0-15268 GCA_038225335.1 Rhodobacterales bacterium | reverse complement strand
AAAGCGCCCCGTCGTGCGGTTGTGCGACCGGGGCGCGCAATTGTCTTTTGCCGCGTCCCATGCGACGGAAGGGCCAACCGTCCTGACCGGACACACGCCAATGACAGGGGTCAGCCATGACACAAGCCTTCGCACAACTTCTCGCCACGCGCGACTGGATCCTCGCCGATGGCGCAACGGGGACCAATCTGTTCAACATGGGCCTCTCGTCCGGCGACGCGCCAGAGATGTGGAACGTCGAACACCCCGACCGGATCAAGAAACTGTATCAGGGCGCTGTGGACGCCGGGTCCGATCTGTTTCTGACCAACACCTTTGGTGGCAATGCGTCGCGTCTGAAGCTGCACAACGCCCAGGGCCGCGTCATGGAACTGAACCGGGCCGCAGCCGAAATCGGGCGCGAGGTCGCGGACAAGGCCGGGCGCGTCGTGATTGTGGCAGGATCGGTGGGACCGACAGGCGACATCATGGTGCCCATGGGCAGTCTGACCCATGCCACCGCGGTCGAGATGTTCCACGAACAGGCCGAAGGCCTGAAGGCTGGCGGCGCCGATGTCCTGTGGGTCGAAACGATCAGCGCCTTTGAAGAATACGCAGCCGCAGCAGAGGCGTTTCGTCTGGCGGATATGCCGTGGTGCGGCACCATGAGCTTTGACACCGCGGGCCGCACCATGATGGGCGTCACCTCGCGGGATATGGTGAAATCCGTGGGCAAGCTGGACTATAAACCAGAAGGGTTCGGGGCCAATTGCGGCACCGGGGCGTCCGATCTGCTGCGGACGGTTCTGGGCATGGCCGACGCCGATCCGGACCTGCCACTGATTTCCAAAGGCAACGCGGGCATCCCGAAATACCACGACGGTCACATCCATTACGACGGCACGCCGGAACTGATGGCCGATTACGCGGAACTGGCCCGCAACTGCGGTGCAAAAATCATCGGCGGCTGCTGCGGCACCACGCCTGAACATCTCGTGGCGATGCGGGCCGCCCTTGAAACGCGCCCCATGGGACCCCGTCCGACCCTAGATCAGATCGTGGAAAAGCTGGGTGCGTTTTCATCCGAATCCGATGGCACCGATGGCAATGGCCCGGTCCGCGCGGCCCGTCGCGGCAAACGCCGCGGCTGAAACGCCGGCCTGCCGGGTCTGCAATGACAGACCCGGTAGGGGTCCGGCGCTAGGGCAAGGCTGCCAGTGACCCGTCAGAACAGGGTCATCTGATCGCCCGCCCGGGGTGGCGGCGCGAACAGATCGCTGCGCAAGGTTGGCAAAGACCGGTCCAGCCCCAGACGCCGTGTCGCCAGCCGGACCCGTTGTTGCAGCAGACGGGCCCACTCTCCCTGCCCGGTCATGCGCGTGCCGAAGGCGGGATCATAATCCAGCCCGCCATGCAGGTCCCTGACCCGCGCCATGATTCGGGCCGCCCGGTCGGGATAGGTGGTGGCGACCCAGTCGCGGAACAGGCCCGCCACTTCTTGCGGCAGGCGCAGGACGGTGCAGGTCGCCGCGACCGCCCCGGCCCCGGCGGCGGCGGTCAGGATAGCCTCGACCTCGTGGTCGGTCAGCGCGGGCACGACGGGGGCCACCATCACGCGCACCGGAATGCCCGCGTCGGTCAATGACCGGATCACGCGCAACCGGGCTGCAGGACTGGGCACACGCGGTTCCATCGCCCGCGACGTCGCGGGGTCCAGCGTGGTGACGGAAATGCCCACGCGCAGCAGCCCCTTTGCCGCCATCGGCGCAAGGATGTCCGCGTCGCGCAGGATCAGGGTGCCTTTTGTCACGATGGCGACCGGATGATTGAAGGCCGCCAGCACCTGCAACACGCCGCGCATGATCCGGCGATCCCGTTCGATCGGTTGATAGGGGTCGGTGTTGGTGCCGATTGCGATGGTCCGGGCGACATAGCCCCGCGCGCGCAAGGCCCGGTCCAGCGCCTGCGGGGCCGCAGGCCGCGCGATAAGTTGCGTTTCGAAATCAAGGCCCGGCGACAGACCCAGATAGGCGTGGCTGGGCCGGGCAAAACAATAGATGCACCCATGTTCACAGCCGCGATAGGGGTTCACGGACCGGTCAAAAGACAGATCAGGAGAGGTGTTGCGACTGATGATCTGACGCGGCACTTCGTCTGTGACATGGGTGCGCAGGACCGGCAAGTCATCGTCCGCAGGCCAGCCATCGTCCACGTCAGCCCGTTGCAGCCGGTCAAACCGGTTGTCCGGGTTGCCGGTCGCGGCGCGGCCAAGGGCGCGAAAACGGGGAGCTGTGGGTGCGGTCATGCCACAATCTGGAACAAAATGTGAACATGCGCAAGCCTGCGTCGGTCTGCCCTGCGCAGATGTCGTAATTTGTCGTCCGCCTCTCTGGGCAAAAGGGCATAGCGAAACTACAACACCGCGCAGTGATGTGCCAAAAGGATCAGCCCATGTCGGACGACGACGAAATCATCCTCGCAGACCTGAACGACGAAGATCTTGTCGCGCAGATGTTCGACGACCTTTACGACGGCATGAAAGAGGAAATCCAGGAAGGCGTGGAGATCCTTTTGTCACGCGGCTGGCCACCCTACCGCGTCCTGACAGAGGCGCTGGTCGGCGGCATGACCATCGTGGGCGCAGATTTCCGCGATGGTATCCTGTTCGTGCCAGAGGTTCTGCTGGCCGCCAACGCGATGAAAGGCGGCATGGCCATCCTGAAACCGCTGCTGGCTGAAACCGGCGCGCCCCGCGTGGGCAAGATGGTGATCGGCACGGTCAAGGGCGACATCCACGACATCGGCAAGAACCTTGTCGGCATGATGATGGAAGGCGCCGGGTTCGAGGTCGTCGATCTGGGGATCAACAACGCCGTAGATGCCTATATCGACGCGCTGCTGGCAGAGGATGCGGACATCCTTGGCATGTCCGCGCTGCTGACCACGACCATGCCCTATATGAAGGTCGTGATCGACACGCTGGTCGAAAAAGGCATTCGCGACGATTATGTCGTGATGGTGGGCGGTGCCCCCCTGAACGAGGAATTCGGACGTGCCATCGGTGCCGACGCCTATTGCCGCGATGCAGCTGTCGCCGTCGAAACCGCAAAGTCCTTTATGGCGCGCAAGCACAATCAGGCCGCCATAAACTAATCTTGTTTGGGAAGATGGCGGTCTGCACTGGACAGACTGTGTCAAAATGTCCAATAATTGCGCACATGACCGGAGGGTTCTGACATGCCGCGCAACCGTTTCTTTTTGCTGATCGCGGTCGTCTTGATGCTGGCTGCGGCGACGGTCTGGCTGGCGTCTACATCGCCGATGCTGGGCGCATTGCCGGCCGTGGGTGCTGTGGTCCTGATTCTGTCGGTGCTGATCCGCCGCCCCGGATGATGCTAGACGACGATAAGCTGACGGCTGACGGGTTGATCGCCCTTGATCAAGGGCGTGTCCTGCTGATCGCCTGTGGCGCGCTGGCGCATGAAATTCTGGCGCTGCGGGATGCCAACGGCTGGCAGCACCTTGATCTGCAATGCCTGCCTGCGATTTTCCACAACCACCCTGACCGGATCGTGCCCGCCGTGCGGGCCATCGTTGCTGCGCGCGCTGATGATTACGACCGCATTTTTGTCGTCTATGCGGATTGCGGCACCGGCGGGCAGCTTCAGTCTGCCTGTGATGATCTGGGGATCGCGATGATTCCGGGTCCGCACTGCTATAGCTTCTTCACCGGGAATGCGGCCTTTGGGCAAACCGACGATATGACCGCCTTTTATCTGACGGATTTTCTGGTCCGCCAATTCGATGCCTTTGTCTGGGGGCCTTTGGGGCTGGACCGTCATCCGCAACTGCGTGACACCTATTTCGGCAATTATACCGCCGTCGTCTATCTGGCGCAGACCGATGATCCCGCGCTGACCCAAAAGGCCGCGGGCATTGCGGACCGGATGGGGCTTTCGTTCACGCGGCGCCTGACCGGCTATGGTGATCTGGCCACGGCGCTTGCCACGGCCTGATTGGTCAGACGGTTGCGGCGACCGATCTGATCCGGTCCACCATCGCGCGCAGGCCGTTGGACCGCTGGGCGGACAGATGATCGGTCAGTCCCAGACGCGCCAGTTCAGCCGGCGCATCAACATCGGCCACCTGATCCAGCGGCACCTCGTCATAAAGGGCGCACAGGATCGCCACCAACCCGCGCACGATCATCGCATCGCTGTCGCCGCGGCAATGAAAGACAGCATCAGACGGGGTCGCGACCAGCCAGACCTGACTGGCGCAACCGTCCACCTTGGTCGCGGGCACCTTCAGCGCGTCGTCCAGCGGTGCCATGGCCTTGCCCATGTCGATCACATGGCGGTAACGGTCTTCCCAGTCGTCCAGAAAGCCAAAGGTATCAACGATATCTTCGAAGGCAGCGGTGGCCATGGTTCATCCTTTGATCTGACATGTCTGATCTAGGCAGGCCGCGCCCAAAGGTCCACCCATGCAAGGCAAGGTTTACCGCGGCACCGTGACCACACGCTGCCCGTCGACCGCAAGCGCCACCTTGCCTTGGGTCAGCAGCAGGGCGTCGCGACCGAACACCTCGTTGCGCCAGCCTTTCAGGGCCGGAATGTCGGTCAGCCCCGCCGCCAGCATGTCAAGATCGGCAGAGGAAGCGACCAGTTTCTGTGCGACGTCCTGTTCGTCCGATTTCGCCTTCAGCAGCACGCGCAGCATGTCGGCAATCGCCGGATTGACCTGCATCTTTTCGCGGCTGTTGTCGGGTTTGGGCAGTTGGTCGTTGGGCATCGCCAGACCGTCCTTCACCGCCTTGATGATCCCGTCGGCAATATCGCCGCGCCGCGCTTCGCGCAGCAGCAGACGCGACCGGCCAAGGTCGGCTTCGTTTGCGGGCTTGGTGCTGGCCAGTTCCACAAGGGCGTCATCCTTGAACACACGACTGCGGGGCACGTCGCGGGTCTGGGCATAGCTTTCGCGGAACTTGGCAAGCTCGCGCACGATGCTCAGGAACCTTCCGGACGATGTCCGCGTCTTGACCTTTTCCCATGCGGTATCCGGGTCGGTTTCATAGGTGGCCGGGTCATTCAGGACGGCCATTTCCTCTGTCACCCATTTCTGACGGGCGGTGCTGCGCAGACGGTCGGCCAGATATTCATAGATATCGCACAGATAGGTCACATCACCCAGCGCATAGATTTTCTGTGCATCGGTCAGCGGGCGGCGCGACCAGTCGGTAAATCGGCTGGATTTGTCCAGATCCGATTTGCAGATCTTGCGCACCAGTGTTTCATACCCGGCCTGATCGCCGAAACCACAGACCATCGCGGCCACCTGCGTGTCGAACAGGGGTGCGGGGATCAGGCTCGCATCGACCCAGAAGATTTCCAGATCCTGACGGGCGGCGTGGAACACCTTGACCACGCCCGGATCGCGAAACAGGTCATACAGCGGTTCCAGCGACAGACCCTCTGCCATGGGATCGACCAGCACCGCATCCTTGCTGCCCTGATCCTGCCACGCCAGCTGCACCAGACACAGTTTCGCAAAATAGGTGCGTTCCCGCAGAAATTCCGTGTCAACGGTGACATAGGGGTGGCGTGCCGCCTCTGAACAGAAAGCGGTAAGGTCTGCGGTGGTGGTAATGGTCTGCATGAGGGCCTTGCACAATCAGGGGCCGCGCGCGACCGACAGGGGTTACACCTTGATAAGCGACTGTTTCCCGATTGAAAAGCGGCGTTGCAAGCGCAGGTGGTGTGCGTCAGTCCGCGGCGATCATCACCGGCGTCCGGTCCCCGCCCACAAACCGCCGCAGCACCAAGGGATACAGCCGGTGTTCCAGCGGCAGCAGGCGGTCGGCCAGCGATTGCGGTGTGTCACCCGGCAGCACGCGCATCCGCGCCTGACCCAGGACCGGGCCGTCATCCAGATCTGCCGTCACCTCGTGGACCGTGCAGCCGTGGATGGTGACGCCGTCTTCCAGCGCGCGCAAATGGGTGTGCAACCCTTTGTAATCCGGCAGCAAAGACGGATGGATATTCACCATCCGGCCCGCCCAGCGGGCGGTGAAAGCGGGCGTCAGGATACGCATGAACCCGGCCAGCGCCACCACCTCGATCCGGGCGGCATCCAGCGTTGCCTGCAAAGCCGCCTCGAATGCCGGGCGGTCGCGGGGGAAATCGCGGTGATCCACCACGGCGGTGGGGATGCGCAGGGCATTCGCCTTGAGCAAACCACCCGCACCGGGGTCATTGGATATGACCAGCCGCGCCCGCCCCGGATGATCGCCGGTCATGTCGCGGGCAAGGGCCACCATATTGGACCCGCCGCCGGAAATCAGGATCGCGACGCGTGTCACGCCAGCGTGCCGGTGTAACGGACCCCCGCCCCCTGCCCGATCTGGCCGATCCTGTGCACCGTCTCGCCCGCGGCGGTCAGGTCGGCGGTCAGCGCATCGGCCCGGTCTGCCGCCACCACAAGCACCATGCCGATGCCCGCGTTGAAGGTTTTCAGCATCTCTGCGTTGTCGATCCCTGCGACACCGGCCATCCAGGCAAAGACCGACGGCAGCGCCCAGCTGGACAGGTCGATCTCGCATCCCAGATCATCCGGCAGCACGCGGGGCAGGTTTTCCGTCAACCCGCCGCCGGTGATATGGGCCAGCGCGTGAACGCCGCCCGCCCGCACCGCGGCCAGCGCCGGCTTCACATAAAGGCGCGTCGGCGTCAAAAGCGCTTCTCCGACCCGGCCGGGGGCGAACGGGGCCGCGTCGGTCCACGACAGACCCGCCGCATCCACGATGCGCCGCACAAGGCTGTAACCGTTGGAATGGACCCCGTCGCTGGCCAATCCCAGCAGGACATCGCCCGCGACGACACCCGACGGCAGGTCCTGCCCGCGTTCCATCGCACCCACGGCGAACCCCGCAAGGTCAAAATCACCGCCATGATACATGCCGGGCATTTCGGCGGTTTCCCCGCCGATCAGGGCGCAGCCAGCAGAGGCGCACCCCGCAGCAATGCCTTCGATGATGCGGGTGGCCTGATCCAGATCCAGTTTGCCTGTCGCGAAATAATCAAGGAAAAACAGCGGCTCTGCCCCTTGGCACACCAGATCGTTGACGCACATTGCGACAAGGTCGATGCCGATGGTATCCACATACCCGGTATCAATCGCGATGCGCAGTTTGGTGCCGACACCGTCGGTCGCGGCCACAAGAATGGGGTCGGTGTATCCCGCAGCCTTCAGATCGAACAAGGCGCCAAAGCCCCCCAGACCGGCCATCGTGCCGCTGCGGGTGGTGCGTTTCGCCGCCGGTTTGATCCGTTCGACCAAGGCATTTCCCGCATCGATATCGACGCCTGCGGCGGCATAGGTCAGTCCGTTCTGTGTCATCGTGTGGTCCCCGCACATTCACCTGTCACTCGCCGTTGCGCGATACCGCAAGCACGCGCTTGGTGCAACGCCGCAACAGGGGCCAGCTTTGCGCGAAATCCCGCTTATGTGATGAAACTTATTGAGAGGTGGGTCGTTACTCTCTCACTATGACCCATCGCATGTTGTTCCTTGTCGCTTTTTTCGCATCCCCTGCCGCCGCAGAGGTGATTCCCATGAATCATTTCGCCCCCGGTATCGGTCTGATGGATCACAGCAGTTCCGAAACCTTTGACGACGGGCCATGGATCGATATGCCCGACGACATGACGATCAGCATGACACCGCCCAGCTATGATGACATCGTGGCGATGGCCAATCTGGACGATGATCCATCCGTGGTGTCGGACAAGGAACGCGAAATGATCGCGGTCCTGATGCAGGTTCTGGGTGCCACACCGATTTCCTATTGATTGGGTGATTGATCGCTTGACCCTTAAGCACGGTCCGGTATTCCTGACCTTGGCGGGCCTGTAGCTCAACGGTTAGAGCAGAGCGCTCATAACGCTTTGGTTGCGGGTTCAAATCCTGCCGGGCCTACCAAATCATTCCGCTGATTGTGCTGTTGAAACGGCAAACGCTGGTGCAATCCGTCATCGGACCACCGCCATACCTGAAAATTCAACGAATTTTTGGTGCACCCGACTGGATTCGAACCAGTGACCTCTGCCTTCGGAGGGCAGCGCTCTATCCAGCTGAGCTACGGGTGCGGATGCGGTTTCTATAGCGGCGCGGTCGGGTGACCGCAACGCCAAAAGCCCTCAGGCAAAGAGTTCGTGGCACAGTTCCAGTGCATCAACCAGCACGTCCACCTCTTGCGTGGTGTTGTAGACGCCAAAGGACGCGCGGCAGGTGGCCGTCAGCCCCAGATGATCCATCAAGGGCATTGCACAATGGCTGCCTGCACGCACCGCCACGCCTTTTTTGTCAAGGACCGTGGAAATGTCGTGGGCATGGGCCGGACCGTCGATGGTAAAGCTGAAGATCGCACCCTTGTCCGGGGCATTGCCCTGCACCTGCAACCAGTTCAGGCCGCCTAGTCGCGCCTGCGCATAATCGCGCAAACCCGCCTCGTGGGTGGCGATGGTGTCCAGGCCCAGATCCATCATCCAGTCCAGCGCGACACCCAAGCCGATGGTCTGCACGATGCCGGGTGTGCCCGCCTCGAACTTCATCGGGGCGTCGTTGTAGGTGACCGTTTCGCGGCCCACTTCGCGGATCATGTCGCCGCCGCCCAGAAAGGGACGCATCTCTTTCATGCGGTCGGGGTGGACATAGATCGCGCCCGACCCGCTGGGCCCGTAAAGCTTGTGCCCCGTCACCGCATAGAAATCGCAACCGATGTCCTGCACGTTCACCGGCAGATGCACCGCGGCCTGACTGCCATCGACCAGCACGGGCACGCCCTGCGCCCGCGCACCCGCACAGATCAATTTGACATCGACCAGCGTGCCCAGAACATTGGACATATGGGTGATCGCCACCAGTTTCGTGCGCGGACCGATGGCGTCAATGACCGCCTGCGGATCCAGCGTGCCATCCGGCGCGCAATCCACCCACCGCAGCACGACCCCCTGCCGTTCCCGCAAAAAATGCCAGGGCACGATATTGGCGTGGTGTTCCAGAATGCTCAGCACGATTTCATCGCCGGGCTGGAACCGCGGCGCGGCCCAGCCGTAGCTGACCATGTTGATACCTTCGGTGGTGCCGGAATTCAGGATGATGTCATCCTCTGACGCGGCACCAAGGAACCGCGCGACCTTGCCGCGCACCGCCTCGTAATGATCGGTCGCCACATTGGAAAGGTAATGCAAGCCACGGTGAACATTCGCATATTCGTGCGAATAGGCATGGGTCATCGCATCAATGACAACCTGCGGTTTCTGCGCCGAGGCACCATTGTCCAGATAGACCAGCGGTTTGCCGTTCACCTCACGGCTCAGGATCGGGAACTGCGCCCGCAGGGCTGTGACATCGAACATCAGACACTTGCTCCTTGAAGGGTGACGCCGACCAATGTCAGCACGAGGGCCAGACCGAAGGAGATCGCCACCATGCCGATCACCACCGTCGCCAACGCTTTAAGTAGACTGTTGAAGCCGTGCAGCACGTTGACAAAGTGAAGCAGCGCGAACACCAGCCACACCAGCCCGGCGATCGCGATCAGCCCGGCAACGGGCGGCACGATCAGCATGATGACGGTCTGCGCCACCTGCACGACCAGCGCCATCGCCTGCCACCACACGACCAGCAACACGGCCTGATCCAGCGTGCCTGTGCCGCCGAACATCCGGCCTGTCACCTGAATGGCCAGCATCAACATGATCAGCGACGCACCAAGCACCAGACACAGCGCAAAGGGCGTGGCGACGATCATCGCCTCATCCGCCGCAGCCAGATACAGGCCCGTGATCAACACCAGCACCGACAGGACCACGATCAGGGCGACCATGCTGACAAGGGTGCCACGGGCCAGATGCCATGATTTCAGAACGGCCGCCGTGCCTGCGGGATCGCGGAACGACGCGCCAATGAATTGACCAAGTGTCATTTTTCCGCCTCTCGCAGCGATTGCATCCAGATCCAGCCAAACGCCAGAAGCCATGCCGCACCGACCAGATGGGTGCCCGCCACCTGCCCCAGAAACCCGGCCATCAGCCCATAGAGCAGCAGCAACGGCACAGAGGCAAGCAGCGACCAGAACAGGGCCAGCCGTGCGGCATAAAAGCTGCCACGCCCACCGACGGCCCTGGCGATCAGGTGACTGATCGCCGCCAGACCATAAAGTGCGAGTGGCCAGACCATCAGCCAGGCAAAGAGTTCGTAGGTCATCAGCTGGCTGATGTCGCGCACCTCTGCACCCGGTGCCACGTCGAACCCGGCAGACAAACGGGCCAGACGCGGCCATTGGGCGATGAAGACCAGCAGGCAGAACACGATCAGATAGGCGATCGCGCGATCCTCGCGCTTGCCCTGATCCAGCAGGTCACGCATCACGGCGCGGGGGCCGCGCCATGTGCGCAGGATATCGGTGGTGACAGCCATCAGTGCGCGTGGCGGTCAAGCCAGCCTGACAGACGATCCCGCAGATCGTCCGCATAGGCCTCGTTGTCGATTTCCTGCAAGGCTTCGGCCAGAAACGACAGGGTCAGCAAGGTTGTCGCCGTCTTGTGCGGCACACCACGCGACCGCAGGTAAAACAACGCATCCTCGTCAATCGCGCCGGACGTGCTGCCGTGGGAACAGGCCACATCGTCGGCATAGATTTCCAGCTCTGGTTTCGCCAGAAACTGGCTGTCACCATCCAGCAGCAAGGACTGGCTGATCTGATAGCCGTCGGTTTTCTGCGCGCCCTTCTTGACCAGAATCTTGCCTTGGAACACACCCACCGCACCGTTGCGCAGCACTTTCTTGAACACCTGACGGCTTTCGCAACCGACAGCGTCATGGGTGATGAAGACCGTATCGTCGTGGTGGAAATCATCACCATCACCGACACAGGCCCCGGCCACATGAGCGGTGGCATCGTCGCCCACTATGTCCATGATGCAATCGTTGCGGGTCAGGGCACCGTTCACGCTCAGCGTGAAGGACTTGAACGTCGCGGCGGCACCGATGCGGGTGAACAGATGCGTGTTCATCCGGCGGCCATGATCGCGGCCCTGGGTGCGGACATGGTGGAATGCAGCACCCCGGCCCAGATCGACCTCCATGTTGGATGCGAAACGGGCAGCCCCCGCACCGCTTTCCAGAAGGGTCACGGTCGCATCCGCATCCAGCCGCACCACGTGGTGCAACACGACATCCGCCGCCGGATCGCGCCGGTCATAGCGGATGTGAATGGCGCCCGCCTGCCCCGTCACATGGATCAGCAACCCGTCGGTCGCCGCAGCTGTGGTCAAGCCCGCCAGCGGACGCGGCACCGGATGCTGGCCGCTGGTTTCCAGCGTGCCGAACAGATCGGCCGCCCAATGGGCATCGGGCGCATCGGCCAGACGGGTGATCGTGACACCGGACAGCGCCAGATCATCAGAGGCCGCCGCATCGAACACACCGTCGACAAAAACCACCTGCACCGCACCGACATCTGAAAACGCCGGCGCGTCGGTGTTGGGCAGCAGTTCTGCTAACCGTGCAGAAATGTCGGTCAAGGCTGTCGGATCGGTGAACCGCCAGTATTCATCGCGCCGCGTCGGCAGGCCCATGGCGGCAACCCGGTCCAGTGCGGCGGCGCGCGCCGTCGCCAACCACGCGGGACCAGCGGTCGGCGCTGCGGCTGCCGCCAGCCGGGCCTCGGTCATGTCCTGTCTGCGTTGGGCCAATACCGTCATTACGCCTGCTCCGCCAGAATGTCGGCGTAACCGTTGTTTTCGACCTCAAGTGCCAGGTCAGGCCCACCCGACCGGATGATCCGGCCATCCGCCATGATATGCACCACATCAGGTTTGATATGGTCCAGAAGCCGCTGATAATGCGTGATAACCAGAAACGACCGATCGGGACCGCGCAGGGCGTTCACACCGTCCGCCACCAGCTTCATCGCATCCACGTCCAGACCGGAATCGGTCTCGTCCAGAATGCACATCTTGGGTTCCAGCATGGCCATTTGCAGGATTTCGTTGCGCTTTTTCTCGCCGCCGGAAAAGCCCACGTTGACCGGGCGTTTCAGCATGTCGGCGTCAATCTGCAGATCCTTTGCCTTGGCGCGCACGACCTTCAGGAAATCACCGGCCGACATCTCGTCCTGCCCGCGCGCCTTGCGTTGCGCATTCACGGCGGTGCGCAGAAACGTCATGTTGCCGACACCGGGGATTTCCACCGGATACTGAAAGGCCAGAAACAGGCCCGCCGCAGCGCGCTCTTCTGCTTCCATGCCCAGCAGGTCGGAACCGTCCAATGTGGCCGTGCCATCGGTCACGGTATAGCCATCCTTGCCGGACAACACATAGGACAGCGTCGATTTGCCTGACCCGTTCGGACCCATGATGGCATGGACCTCTCCCGCAGGGATCACCAGATCCACACCTTTCAGGATCGACTTGTCCTCGTCCTGCAGATCGACCTTCAGACCTTTGATTTCCAGCATTTTTATCTTCCTTCTAACCTCTGAACACCAGTGCTGCCCCGCATGCGATCAACGCAAAGCCAGCCAGTGTTGTCAAACTCACGCCTTCTTTCAGCCAAAAGACCGAAAAGGCCACAAAGACCACCAGCGTGATCACCTCTTGCATCGTTTTCAGCTGTGCCGCCGAATAGACCTGATGGCCGATCCGGTTTGCAGGCACCGCAAGCCAGTATTCGAAAAACGCAATACCCCAACTGATCATCACGACCAACCACAGGGCCTGACCGGGATATTTCAGATGGCCATACCATGCGAACGTCATGAAGATGTTCGACGCCACCAACAAGAATACCGGCAGCACATAGGGCGTCATCCGGTCGTCACTCCTCTTGGCTCAGGCCGCAGGCCGGAGTGATGCATCATCCGTCCCGCGCAGACCGACCCCTGTCACCCGCCCGCCCGCGTTGTGAAGCGTGCCGCTGATCTGACCGTTCAGCGTCACATCCGCGCCGTGCCCCACATGAAGGTCACCCGTCACCGTGCCGTCAACCACAAGCCGCACACCGGCAACCGCATATAGATCGCCAGTGACCACCACGTCGCGCATGATGCGCGCCGTATCCGTGACCGTCAGATCGCCCGCAGGGCTTGTTGCAATATCCCGCATCAACCCACCGACCCTTCCAGCGAAATCGCCACCAGCGCCTGCGCTTCCATCGCGAATTCCATCGGCAGCGCCTGCAATACTTCCTTGCAGAACCCGTTCACCACCAGCGCCACGGCCTCTTCCTCGTCCATCCCGCGCGAGCGGCAATAGAACAGCTGCTCGTCGTCGACCTTGGATGTCGTCGCCTCGTGTTCAACCCGGCTCGAGTTGTTCTTGACCTCGATGTAAGGCACCGTATGCGCCCCGCAGTCGGACCCGATCAGCAGACTGTCGCACTGGGTATAATTGCGCGATTCCTTGGCCTTGGGGTGCATCGATACCAACCCGCGATAGGTGTTCTGCGCCTTGCCTGCGGAAATGCCTTTTGACACGATCCGCGATTTCGTGCGCTTGCCCAGATGCACCATCTTGGTGCCGGTATCGGCCTGCTGCATGTTGTTGGCGATGGCGATGGAATAGAACTCGCCTTGTGAATCGTCACCGCGCAGGATGCAGCTTGGGTATTTCCACGTCACCGCCGACCCGGTTTCCACCTGCGTCCACATGACCTTGGCCCGGTCGCCCCGGCAATCGGCCCGCTTGGTGACAAAGTTGTAGATACCACCCCGACCCTCGGCGTCGCCCGGATACCAGTTCTGCACCGTGGAGTATTTCACCTCGGCATCTTCCTCGACGATGATCTCGACCACGGCGGCGTGCAGCTGCGCCACGTCCCGCTTGGGCGCGGTGCAGCCTTCAAGGTAGGACACATAGGACCCCTTGTCGGCGATGATCAGCGTCCGTTCAAACTGCCCGGTGTTTTCCGCATTGATGCGGAAATATGTGGACAGCTCCATCGGACACCGCACGCCGGGCGGGATATAGACGAATGACCCGTCCGAAAAGACAGCCGAATTGAGCGTTGCATAGAAATTATCCGTCGGCGGCACGACCGTGCCCAGATATTTCTTCACCAGTTCCGGATGTTCGCGGATCGCCTCCGAGATGGAACAGAAAATGACGCCGGCCTTGGCAAGCTCTTTCTGGAACGTGGTGCCGACGGACACGGAATCGAACACCGCATCCACGGCCACCCGCCGCGACGGATCGGGCACCGCACCTTCGACGCCGGCCAGAATGGCCTGCTCGCTCAGCGGGATACCCAGCTTCTTGTAGGTTGCCAGCAATTGCGGATCGACCTCGTCCAGCGACTTGGGCTTGACGGCCATGCTTTTGGGACGTGCATAGTAATACAGGTCCTGAAAATCGATGTCCGCCAGTTTCAGCATGGCCCAGTTGGGCACCGCCATGCCTTCCCACCGCGCGAACGCGCTCAACCGCCAGTCGGTCATCCACTGCGGCTCTTCGTTCTTGTCGGAAATCAGTTTCACGATATCGGTGTTCACGCCCTTGGGGGCATAATCCATCTCGATCTCGTCGTCGTTCCAGCCGTATTTATACGCACCCGACAGCTGCGCCACCGCATCCACGGTATCCTGATCGACGCCGTCTTTTACGTCCATATCCATTGCAGCCATGTTTCTCACCTCTTGTTTGCGACCTCAGGCCGCCATCATCCGTCTGGCCTTGGCGCACCACGCATCGGCAAAGCGCAAGACATCGTCTTCTGTCGTCTCCAGTCCCAACGACACCCGCACAGCGCAGGCGGCATCGGCAGGGTCATATCCCAGTGCACCCAACACGGCAGAGGATCGTACCTTGCCGCTGGAACAGGCCGATCCGGCACTGACCGCAAAGCCTGCAAGGTCCATTGCCATCACCTGCGTCTCGCCGCGCCAACCGGGGCATATCATGCAGGCGGTATTGGGCAGGCGCACCGACCCCTTGCCTACAAAAATAATATGCGGAACCTCCGCTGCAACCGCCTTCTCTAGAATATTTCTAAGTTGCGCAACCCGGTCCCATGCACCGGACGCCAGATCATCCTGTGCCGCGACCGCGGCTGCGGCCATGCCGGCGATCCCGGTCAGATTTTCCGTGCCCGACCGGCGGCCCCGTTCCTGACCGCCACCGCGCAGCTGTGCGATGACCTCTGCCCCGTTGGGCACGATCAGCGCGCCGATGCCCTTGGGACCGCCGAATTTATGGGCCGACAGAAAGACCTGATCGACCCCGGACCA
>JBBREW010000021.1:0-15373 GCA_038225335.1 Rhodobacterales bacterium | reverse complement strand
TTGAAACATGACTTGACACGGGGTTGCATTGCCATTCCGGCCACGCCTGTTAGGTGCTTTGTGAAATATGAAAGAATGGTGTTGTTGTCATGACCCTGTCCTCTGCCTTTAGCCGTCGCACCTTTGGGGCCATGGTGCTTGCTTCATCTGCTGCGGCCTGCGCACCGCGTGTGCCTGAATCGGCCCCGGTCATTGATCCGGGTCCGGCGTTTCTGCCCGAATACGGACCTGTGCGCGATGCGGGTTACGATCTGCCCGGCATTCCGATGGAATACACCCAGGGGATCAACCGGCGCATGTCGGGGGTCTATACCGGAGAGGCGCCTCCCGGGTCGATCGACGTCGATCCCTATTCCAAGTTCCTGTATCACGTCAAACTCGACGGCACCGCTGTCCGCTATCCCGTCAGTGTCGGGCGGCAGGGCCGGACCCTGTCCGGTCTGGCGACGATCCAGTTGAAGCGGGCATGGCCGGGCTGGACCCCCACCGCCAACATGCTGCGCACAGAGCCAGAGGTGTATGGTGGGTTCCGCAACGGCGTGCCGGGCGGGCTGCGCAGCCCACTGGGCGCACGGGCGCTATATATCTATCGCAACGGTGTGGACACATATTACCGGGTGCACGGCACGAACGATCTGCCCAGCGTCGGCAATTCCGGGTCGGCGGGCTGCATCCGGTTGTTCAATCAGGATATCATCCACCTTTACAACACCATCACCCTGCCCATGACCATCAATATCCGGTCAGAGGCAGAGTCGATGAGGGTCGATCCCGAATACTACAACCGTGGCCGGGAGTTGCCGCCGACGATCATCAGCGCCGAAGAGTTGATGAACGCCGAAGCAGTGTCCAACGACCGCGCTCCCGACCTGACCCAACTGGCCGATTTCCTTTGATGCGGGCAGGCGCGGTCCCGTTGCCGGATCGCGCCGCCTTGGCCGGGCGATGCGTCCGGCCATGATCGACGGTCTGTTCCTGCCCATTTTGACCCTCGCCTTTCTGGGCTGGCTGGTGCCAAAGCTCTGGGCGCTGGCCTTGCCCGAAGGGGGCAAGGCACTGGCGTTGAATGCGGTCTTGTCAGCCCTGACGCTGGGTCTGGTGACAGCCATTTATTTCATCTGGGCTTACCTGCGGGCGGGGGTGTCGTTGCACAGTCTGTCCGCAACCGGGCTGTCAGGGCTGCTGGTCCATTTCGGATCGCTGGGGTTCAGTGCCGCGATCATCTGGGCGCCCTTTGCCGGGCTGTCGCTGATGGGGTTGCCGCGGCACTGGTCACAGCCATGGTGATGGGTGAGGCGGGGCAGATGGACGCGGGATTCCATCGGGACAGGACTTACCCATGATTTTTGCAAAAGTGTTCGGCATCGCACTGGTCGGGCTGACCATCATCTATCTGTCCATGTCCGCCTTTCTGCAATCGGTAAGGCGCGACAGGCTGGAACGGCAGTATGACGCAGCCCCGGTGGCAGGGGTGCACCGCGACGCCCATGTCGCGATGGGGATGACCGC
The DNA here is from genome assembly GCA_038225335.1 of Rhodobacterales bacterium. Classification (GTDB taxonomy): domain Bacteria; phylum Pseudomonadota; class Alphaproteobacteria; order Rhodobacterales; family Rhodobacteraceae; genus Loktanella. The sequence goes on along the minus strand of JBBREW010000021.1, from coordinate 13,864 downwards.
CTACCGGCCCCGCTTGCGGCGACAATTGGTGGTGCTTGTCTATCTCGTGCCAGTAGCGGCGGTAGGAATCATCGTCTATGTGGTGAACAGCAACTGATCTGGGCCAAAGGGGCAATGATGCGCATCCTGAATATCGTGCTGCGGCTTTTGCCGATCTTTGCCGTGGGCTTGCTGCTGCATTACGTCCTGCCGCAACGCGATATCGTGCGGCTGACTTCGACCGAAGTGATCCGCACGGATTTCAGTGCCTACAACCGCATCTTTTACGCGCAGGCCGATTCGGGTGGATCAACGCTACCGACCCGCGATCTGCGGCTGATCAACACGCAAAAACAAAAGACCTATCTGTTGGGCATGATGCGCCGCGACGCGTCAGAGGTGATGGTCTATCGCAACGAGGACACGGGCTGGATCTGGCCGCCCTATTTCAAGTTCGACAGTTCGGATCTGCAGGCAGAGGCCGCCGCCGCCGCCCGGACGGACGGCTGGTACAGCATCACCCATTACGGCTGGCGCATCCGCTGGGCGTCGATCTATCCCAATGCGGTTGCAATCCGCCCGGTAGACGGCCCCGATTCCGGCAGCCTGCCGTGGTTCAACATCGGGTTTTTCCTGTTCCTGATCGTGGCGTTCGGGGTCGTGCGGGCCATGTGGGTGCGGTTCAGGGAACGTATCATCGATCCCCGGCTGGATGCCGCAGGCGATCGCATGGATATCGCAGAAGCGCGCATGGACGCCCGCCGGGACCGGATCCGGCGGTGGTTCAAAGGCAAGGGTTAGGTCGCGCCTTGCCGAAAAGGTGACCCCCCGGTGGCGGGCGCGTCAGGGGGGCCAGCCCCCCGTGGCCTGTGGGCCACGCCCCCCGGGATATTTGACACGAGAAGAAGGGTCAGGCGCCGTAGGGCACCCAGACCGTCTTGATTTCTGTGGCATGGGCCAGAATTGTCGTGGTGGTGTCCTGCGCCGGGTCGATCCCACCGCACCATGTGCGTTTGAGATTGCCTGCCGCAAGGGTTTCGATCCGTGTCGACACGGATGGGTCCGCCAGTGACCAGACCGCGTCAATGTCCATGTGCCGGGCCATCGGATCCGCAAGGTCCGCATGATCGCCGGTCAGGATATTGACCACACCGCCCGGCAGGTCCGACGTATCCAGCACCTGATAGAAATCCGTCGCCGCAAGGGGATAGGCTTGTGATGCTGCCATCACGACACGGTTGCCCATGGCGATCGCCGGGGCCATCAGACTGATCAGACCCGCAAGCGGTGCAGTATCCGGGCAAAGAATCCCGATTGTCCCGACCGGTTCCTTCATCGCGAGGGCGACCCCGCGGATCGGCACGCCGTGCACCTGCCCGTCATATTTGTCGGCCCAGGCGGCGGCGGTGAACAAACGGTCAATGGCGGTTGCGACCTCTGCCGTGCCATCACGACCGGTCATCGCCGTGATCTGCCCGGCAAATTCCGCAGCCCGAGCTGACAGGTTTTCCGCAATGAAATACAGAATCTGTGCGCGGGCATGGCCGGTTGTGCGACCCCATCCTGCTGCCGTGTTGGCGGCCTCGACCGCGTTGCGCAGGTCCTTGCGGCTGGCAAGCCCGACATGGCCCAGCAAGGCTCCTTTGGGTCCGTAGACGGCGCGGGAATAACCGCTGTCGGGCCGGGCCTGCTTGCCCCCGATATAAAGTTTCGGCGTCCGGTCCAGACTATTGCCGCCGCCGCTGCCCGCATGGGCTGTGGCCACCTGCGGGACCGGGGCGGGTGTCCTGGGCCGGGTATAGCCGGACAAACCTTCCCAGCCGCCTTCACGGCCAAAGCCGCTTTCGCGCAGACCGCCGAACCCGGCCGCTGCATCCATCATGTTGGTCCCGTTGACCCAGACGATGCCTGCGACCAGCCTTGGCGCGATATCCAGCGCCAGATTGATGTTTTCCGACCAGACCGACGCAGCCAGACCATAGCGTGTACTGTTGGCGATCTCGACCGCTTCGGCAGGGGTGCGGAACGTCGTGGCGACAAGCACGGGGCCAAAGATTTCCTGCTGCATCAGCGGCGAGGCCGCTGACAACCCGGTGATCAGTGTGGGCGGGTAAAAACAGCCCGTCGGTGCGGTGACGGCGTAGGTGTCGCCTTCGGTATGGGTCGCTAACAGGTCGGCAATGCGGTCGCGTTGCTGCGGATGCACGATGGCGCCCACGTCGATGGACTTGTCCAGCGGATTGCCGATGCGCAGACCGTCCATGCGCCGCCGCAGCTTGGAATAGAAGGCGTCGCTGATGCCTTCCTGCACCAACAGCCGCGACCCGGCACAGCAGACCTGACCCTGATTGAACCAGATCGCATCGACCAGCCCTTCGACGGCGGAATCGATGTCGGCGTCCTCAAACACGATATAGGGCCCCTTGCCCCCCAGTTCGAGGGAGAGGGCCTTGCCGGACCCTGCGGTCAAGGTGCGGATGCGGCGACCAACGGCGGTGGACCCGGTAAAGGCGACCTTGTCCACATCGGCGGTCACGATCATTTCCCCCACCGTCCCGTCACCGGTCATGATGTTCACGACGCCGGGCGGCACCCCGGCCTGCGTGCAGATATCCGCAAACAGCAAGGCGGTCAGGGGTGTCCATTCCGCAGGCTTCAGCACGACCGTATTGCCCATGGCCAATGCGGGCGCGATTTTCCACGCCAGCATCAGCAGCGGAAAGTTCCATGGAATGACCTGCCCGCACACACCCAGCGGCGCGCGGTCGGGCAGGGCGCTGGCCATGATCTGCGCCATGCCCGCGTGGTAATAGAAATGCCGGACCGCCAGCGGCACGTCGATATCGCGCGATTCGCGGATCGGTTTGCCATTGTCGAGGGTTTCCAGAACCGCGAACAGGCGCGATTGCTTTTGCAGGATCCGCGCAAGGGCATACAGCACCCGCGCGCGGGCATGACCGTCCTTTGCCCAGGCGGGCTGGGCTGCGCGGGCTGCCTTTACGGCCGCATCCACATCGGCCTCGGTGCCTTGGGTCACCTGGGCCAGCAGGGTGTCGGTCGCAGGGTTCATCACCGCAAACAAGGTGCCGGGCGCGGTCCATGTGCCGGCGATGAAATGGCCAAAATCGCCCTTTTCGGTCAACCAGGTCAACGCCTCTTTGCTGCTTTCAAGCGCGGGGCCGTAATCCATGGTCTCGAAGATCTCCTTGACGGTCATGCGCCCAGTCCTCGCTTTTTTTCAAATACTCAAAGTCGGCGTTAGCCGATCGCGTGACGCCAGCTGGCCGAATAGCTGCCGGTGACATGGTGTTCCAATTGCCGTTCGATATCGCCCAGCAAGGACGATGCGCCAAACCGGAACAGGTCAGGCTGCAACCAGCGGTCGCCCAGCTCGTCTTTGATCAAGGCAAGATAGACCAGCGCATCCTTGGCCTTTGAGATGCCGCCTGCCGGTTTGTAACCGACGCGGATCCCGGTGCGGTCGTGGTAATCACGGATCGCGCGGACCATGGTCAGCGTCACAGGCAGGGTCGCGTTGACGGTTTCCTTGCCGGTCGATGTCTTGATGAAATCGGCACCCGCCATCATGCAGACAAGGCTGGCGCGGGCAACGTTGCGCAGGGTGCCCAACTCTCCCGTGGCCAGAATCGCCTTGACGTGGGCGTCACCGCAGGCGGCCCGCATCTGCGCCATTTCATCATAAAGAGCCTGCCAGTTCCCGGTCAGCACGTGGCGGCGGCTGATGACGATGTCGATTTCAGCGGCACCGGCGGCGACGCTTTCGCCGATTTCGGCGATGCGCAGGTGAAACGGCGACAGACCTGCGGGAAAACCGGTCGATACGGCGGCGACGGGGATACCCGATCCGCGCAGCGCATCGACGGCGGTGGCGACCATGTCGTGATACACGCAGACGGCCCCGGTGGTCAGGCCGGTCATGTCAAGGGCGGCCAGCAGGTCGGGTGCTGCGGGTTGGCGCGCCTTGGCGCACAGGCGACGCACCCGGCCCGGACTGTCATCGCCCGACAGGGTGGTCAGGTCGATCAGGCTGATCGCCTTGCACAGCCAGGCCGCCTGATGATCCTTCTTGACGCTGCGCCGCCCCGGCAGCGTCGCGGCGCGGCGTTCGATGGCCGATGTGTTGGCCTGCGTCCGCATGACCCAGTCCAGATCAAGGGGCATGGCCGGATTGCGGTCGACGTGCGGTTGCGGCAGGCGCTGCAATCCGGTCTGTGGCTGGTCTGCGGGGCCGGTCGCTGAGGAGCCGCTGATGGCAGAAGGGGACGTCGTCACAGGCGAAACTCCTTGGCGGACCGCATGGGGCGTTGTTGCATGAATTTGACCGATTGGTCAATTAAGGACCGGGCTGAACGACGTCACGTTGAAACTGCTGCCGGTATTGCAGCGGCGTCATGTGGTGATGGGCGCGGAAGAGCTTGTGAAAATGCGACAGGTTCGTGATCCCGACCTGTTCGGCGACCACAGGCAAGGGGTCCGTATCGCTGGACAAGGCGCGGGCCGCCTGCGTCATCCGGATGGCATTGATGAAATCGGTCGGCGTCTGGCCCAGCCAGCGGCGCAGGCTGCGGGCGGCATGAGGATGGCTTTGGCCGGTCTGTGCCACAAACCCCTGCGCGCCTGCGCGGTATACAGCGGGATCGCGGGCTGCGGCACAGGCCTGTGCCAGCCATGCGGGCGCACCTTCGGGCAAGGCCGTGTGGCGTCGGATCAGGTCCGTCAGCAAGGGCAGCAAAAACGCCTCTGCCCCCAGCGCGTCGCGGTTGCCATGTTCCAGAACCTGCGCTGCACGGTTCAGATCGGCCAGTTGCCGCATGTCCCGCTGGATGACACCGGGTCCGTCCGCGGCGGCCCAGAACGGCAAGGGCGGCAGGCGGCGGTCAAGATCGGCGATCACGTCCGGATGAAACGCAATCGACACCACCAGCGCCGCATCGCCGCGCCCTTGCAACGCATGGGTCTGACCGGGGCGCAGCAGGACCACGGTGCCTTCGGTCAGGGTCTGCGCGCCTGCGGGCAGATGATGGCGCAGGGTCCCGTTCTGCACCCAGAACAATTCGGCGAAATCATGATCGTGCAATTGGCGCGGGCGCTGCGTCGTCAAGGCCGCCCGCGTCAGGTGAACCACCGCGCCATCGGTCATCAGGTCTGCGTGACGAAGGGTGCGATGCGTCATGGCATCAAACTAGCACACCCTGTCCGGCTTTGCATGACAAATTTGGTTGCCTGGCACGTGTTACGCGGCCCCCGCCCGCAGGGAAAACCGCGCCGCCACCTCCACTCCTGCGGTCACACCGTCAGGGTCACCGGGCCATCATGTTCAAGGAACACGAAACCATTGCCGGGCAGCGACAGCTTTTTGCCCGACAGGGTCGCGGCCTGCGGTCCGGTCAGGGTCGCGGCCCCCGTCAGGGTCAGGACCTGCGGTGTCTTTGACAGATTGAAGACGCAGGTCAGCTGGTCCTTTTCCGCGCTGCGCGTAAAGGCCAGCAGCGGGTCGGGCAGGTCGATCCATGCAGTTTTGCCGCGTGTCATGCAGGGGTGCGCCTTGCGGAATGCGATGGCGTCCCGGTAAAAATGCAGGATGCTGTCGGCGGCGGCCTCTTGGCTGTCGACCGCGTTTGCGGCCTGCAGCGCCTTGACCGGCAACCAGGGATAACCGGTGCTGAAACCCGCATTGGGCGCGTCCTTTTCCCAGACCATCGGGGTCCGGCAACCGTCGCGCCCTTTGACCCCCGGCCAGAACCGGATCGCCTGAAGATCGGTCAGCTCGTGATATTCCATCACGGATTCGGTCTGCCCCAGCTCCTCGCCCTGATAGATGCCGATGGTGCCTTCAAAGCTCATCAGCATGGCGCAGGCCAGCCGGGCCATGGCATCTTCAGACACCGCATGTGCGCCGAACCGGGTCACATGGCGTGGCACGTCATGGTTGGAAAAAGACCATGATGGCTGCCCGTCCGGTGCGCCGGATTGAAAGCCTTTGATGCAGTCACGAAAATGCTTTGGGCTGAAATCCGGTCCCAGCATGGCAAAGCTGTAGGCCATGTGCAGGCGGCTTTTGCCCTTGGTGTATTCGGCCATCAGATCAATGGCGCGGCGGCCCATGTCGCCCACTTCTCCGACCATCATGATGTCGTCGTATTGATCGGTCAGCGCGCGCAGGCGTTCCAGAAACAGGATGTTTTCGGGCTGGTTCTTGTTGTTGATGTTGTCCTGCATGCCGTAAAGGTCGGTCGCCATGACCTGCGGCCGCGCCTCTGCTGCGGGGTTCGATTGCAGGGCCTTGCCGTGGAAATAGTAGTTCACGGTATCCAGACGGAACCCGTCCAGCCCCCGGTCCAGCCAGAATTTGGCGGTATCAAGAATGGCATCCACGACAGCGGGGGTGTGGAAGTTCAGATCGGGTTGCTGGGCCAGAAAGTTGTGCAGGTAATACTGACCGCGCACGGCCTCGAATTCCCATGCCGGGCCGCCAAAGTGGCTGTGCCAGTTTGTGGGCGGGCTGCCGTCGGGCAACGGGTCGGCCCAGACAAACCAGTCCGCTTTTGGATTGGTGCGATCCTTGCGGCTTTCGATGAACCAGGGATGCTTGTCGGAGGTGTGCGACAGCACCTGATCGGTGATCACCTTCAGCCCCAGATCGTGGGCCGTGGCGATCAGGCGGTCGAAATCTTCCAGCGTGCCAAAGATCGGGTCGATGTCCTTGTAGTCGGACACATCGTAACCCATGTCCGCCTGCGGGCTGGTAAAGATCGGCGACAGCCAGATGCAATCCACACCCAGACTGGCGACATAGGGCAGGCGTTGGGTAATGCCGTTCAGATCGCCGATCCCGTCACCGGTCGAATCCTGAAACGATCGCGGATAAATCTGATAGATCACCGCGTCCCGCCACCATTCCCGCATCCTGTCTCTCCATCTGTTTGACGGCTCATTATAAACGGGCATCGGACAAGATAAAGCAGGTCAGCATGGCAAAGGCCCACAGTGACACGCGAAAGACGCGGTTCAGGGCGCGGGGCGCAGGTTAGTGTGCCGGACAGGCCCGGTTTGTGGTTGACGCCGTCTGCCCGTGCGGGTGTCGTGGGCCCACCGCAGCAAAAGGGGTCACGCGCCATGCCGATTACACCTGTATCCGATCTGGTCGCCGCCGCCCGTGCAAGGATCACCGAAATCGCGACGGTCGATCTGATCGCCATGGCGGATGACCCGGATGTCGTGATTGTCGATCTGCGTGACATCCGCGAACGCCAGCGCGGGTTCATCCCCGGCAGTTTTCACGCGCCGCGGGGGATGATCGAATTCTGGGTCGATCCGGCCAGCCCCTATCACAAACCCATCTTTGCCAGCGACAAACGCTTTGTGTTCCATTGTGCCAGCGGCTGGCGTTCGGCGCTGACGGTCGCCACCCTGGCTGACATGGGTTTCGCATCAGCCCATCTGAAGGACGGGTTTGCAGGCTGGGTTGCCGCAGGCGGGGCCGTGGCGATGCCCGATCCGCGACCCGCAGCACCGGATTGATCCCTGCGCCGTGCTGCACTAGGAACACAGTGCTGTAGCAAAGGGGCGTTCAGATGCGTGTGCTTGTGACGGGTGGGGCCGGATATATCGGCAGTCACACACTGGTTGAATTGCTGGGGCAGGCCCATGCGGTCTGTGTGTTGGACAATTACGACAATTCCAGCCCCGTGGTGCTGGACCGGGTGCGCAAGCTGACGAATGGTCCGGTGACGGCGGTCACGGGCGACGTGCGGCACGATGCAACCCTGCGCGATGTTATGCAGTCCTTTCAACCTGATGCGGTGATCCATTTCGCCGGGCTGAAGGCCGTGGGTGACAGCATGTCCGACCCGCTGGGGTATTACGATGTGAATGTCGGCGGCACGGTGGCCCTGTTGCGGGCCATGGATGCGGCGGGCTGCACGCGGATCATCTTTTCATCCTCTGCCACTGTTTACGGCGAACCCGTCTATCTGCCCTATGACGAGGCACATCCCCTGAACCCCACATCCGTTTATGGCCGCACCAAGCTGGTGGCGGAACAGATTCTGACCGACTGGGCGCGGGCCAGCGGCGGCACGGCGGTCTTGCTGCGGTATTTCAACCCGGTGGGGGCGCATTCATCGGCAACCCTTGGCGAAGACCCCGCCGACGTGCCCAACAACCTGATGCCCTTCATCGCGCAGGTCGCCGTGGGTAAGCGGCCGCATCTGAACGTGTTCGGCACGGATTACGACACCCCCGATGGCACCGGCCTGCGCGATTACATCCACGTCGTTGATCTGGCGCGGGCGCATGTGGCGGCCCTTGGATATGCGGCGGATCATACGGGCGCACGGGCGTTCAACATCGGCACAGGCCAACCTTACAGTGTCACCCAGATGGTCGAGGCGTTCCGCGCTGCATCCGGCCACCCGATCCCGGTGGTGACGGCACCGCGCCGCACGGGCGATATCGCGTCGATGCAGGCCAATTCCGCCCGCGCCCTTGCCGAACTTGGATGGCAGGCGACGCATAGCTTGCAGGACATGGCCGCAAGCACATGGGCGTGGCAGTCGGGCAATCCGCAGGGGTACCGCGCGGACGGCTGATTGCGCAGCAGCAAGAATTTCACGGTTGACAGGTCGTTGTGGAACCAAATCGCAGCCTGCGCGGTTTTGTCCCCAATGAAACATGCGTGTGGTCATCGTGGCAAAGTCGCGATCAGGCACCACCGGATCCAGGAGCATACCATGACCGATACCCGTCAGACGTTCGACAATGCAAACAAAACCATGGGCGATACCGCGCATGAGACAACGGACCATGCGAAAAGTGTCGTCGACGACGTCACAGCGCAGGCAAAATCCGTAGCGCATGACGCCAAGGAAACAATCATGGGCGAAGTGGCATCCCGCGCCGACGACGCAAAAGGCGTTGCCGCGACAGAGGTCAGCAACCTCGCCTCTGCCCTGCGCAAAGCCGCACAGGAAAGCCGTGATGGCAGCCCGCAGGAACGCACCTTTGGTCAGATCGCCGATACGCTGGCTGATGCCTCCGACGCCATCATGAACAAGGATTTGGGCACCGTTGTGGCCGACGCCGGCGATTTTGCCCGTCGTCATCCGCTGACTTTCCTTGCCGGCGCTGCCTTGGCCGGGTTCGCCGTCAGCCGCTTTGTGAAAGCATCCGAGCGGAATTCCACCGCTTCCAACACCATGCGCAATCGCACCGATTTCGAAGCGCGCAATCGCACCGATTTCGACGGGCGGGTGTAATCATGGACCGGCAGGACCCAAGAAGCACGGGATCGCTGCTGAGCGATGTGCTGGGCAGCATCGGCAATCTGCTCCGGCAGGAAGTCGATCTGGCGCGGGCCGAGGTGGATCAGAACCTGAAAAAGGCCGCAACGGCGGTCGGGTTGCTGATCGGAGCAATCATTCTTGCTTTTATTGGGCTTTCCGTACTGTCCACCGCCGCGATTTCGGCGCTGGTGCTTGCAGGCATCAATTCGCTGTGGGCCACAATTCTGGTCGGTGTCGTCGTGCTTGTCATCGCCGCGATTCTAGCGAGTGTCGGGATCAAAAGGCTGAAGCTGTCCAGTCTCGCCCCAACCCGCGCCGCCAACAGCCTGCGGGCTGATGCCAGCATGATCAAGGAGGCCTACAATGACCGGTGATCGCCGCTCCCCCGCAGAGATCGAGGCCGCCATCACGGCAGAACGCGCGCGCCTTGCCAACGATCTGGATCATCTTCAGGACCGCTTGTCCGTCGAAGGCATCATGGACGAAGTCCGCCTTCAGGTGCGGGCCCAGATCAACGATGTGACACAGCAGGTCCGCGGTCAGGTTGGCACGGTGACGACTGAAATCGCAACCACGTTGCGCGATCAGTTTTCGACGGCCAGCACGACTGTTACCCGGGCTGCACAGCGCAATCCGTGGCCTTTTGCCGTGGTGGGTGCGGGTCTGGCGTGGATGGCATACAGCGCCGCCATGCCGGAACGGGCACCGAAAAAGCCGCAGATCGGGATGGCGCCGATAAAACCCGCAACGCCAGCAAAGCCCGCGCACTATGACAGCAGCCCTGCCGACATGGCGGCTGTGCATCTGGAGCGTGAGGCAGATCTGTGGGCCGAAGCAGTGCTGGGCACCGAATCCAATCCGATCCCGCCTTATGACCCCGAACCCACCTGGGCCCGCGATGAAGAGGCGCTGACCTTGTCGCGCCGCGACAAGAACTGGTCGTCCTGACCCGGTTTTGCGCGCCCCCAGACCTTTAGCGGTCGCAGACCGCACTTTGACACAAGGACCAATAAAATGAGCTATGTTGACAACAACACCACGAAATCCACGTCTGACAAGTCCCAAGGGATGGCGCATGACGCGAACGAAAAACTGCACGACATCGCCCATACGATCAGCACAGAGGCCAAAAGCCTGCGGGATCGTCTGGCCGAAGGCACCGAAGAGCTGTCAGAGGCCGCACGCGAGCGGGTAATTGCCGCCCGTCACCGCGCCCTTGATGCCCGTCGCCGGGCAAGTCAGTCCTTTGCCGACGGTCGTGACGCCGCAGCAGACATGTACGACCGTCAGCCGCTGGTTGTGGGCGCGCTTGCCTTTGCCGTGGGTGCAGCCATTGCTGCCCTGCTGCCCAAGACCCAGACAGAGAACAGCTATCTGGGTGCCCAGCGTGATGCCCTGATGGACGAGGCAGAGCGGGTCTATTCCGATGAGAAGGCGCGTGCCCAGCGTGCGATTGGCGCGGCAAAATCGGAACTGCAGACGGCGGCGCATGATGTGTCAGACGCGGCGTCGGCAGCCCTGAAGGACGTGGCAACCCAAGCCGAAAAGAAGGCTAAAAAGACAGCTGAACAAGTGGCCACCAAAGCCGCGAAAGCGCACGACAGATAATTCGCTGATCTTGCAAAACAAAAGGGGCAGCCTGATGGCTGCCCCTTTTTTTGTGTCATAACGGCCGCTGGACTTAGCTGGCCCAGGCCACGTCCAGGCCAGTATAGCGATCTTGGAAATCCAGACGCTGTTCCCATGTGCTGCGGGTATTCATCTTGATATAAGGTCGGCTGAGCGTGAGGTCGCCTGATTTTTGCAAACTGCGCAGCAGGCGGTTGACGTAGATATCGGTCAGACCCAGCACATCGCCGATTTCGCGTTGCGACAAGGGCAATGGAAAGCGGTCGGAAACCAACTCGCAGGTCTGGTCCGTCTTTGCCTTGACCGACAGAATGAAATGCATCAGGCGATCCTCTGCCGTGAAGCGGGCAATGGCGTGCATCCGGTCTTGCAGTGCGATGACATCAAGGCTGGACAGGGACAGCAACATTGCAAACAGACGCGGATGGTCGGTTGCAAAGGTCGCCAACCGCGCCCTGCTCAGCAGGTTGACCGATCCATCGGTCTGCATCGTCGTCTCATGCGGCGCACGATTGAAGCCGAGATCGGACAATCCGACAATATCCCCGGCCATGAAGATCTGCGTGATTGTTGTCTGCGCGTCACCGCTGTGGACACGCGCCACCGCCCATCCTGCCCGCACGATGGCAATGCGGTCATTGGGGCGTTGATCGTCAAATACAGGGGCGCGCTTTGTGCGGGTTTCAACCGGCCCTTCCAGGGCAAGCAAGGCATCGCGTTCCGCTTCGGTCAAAGAGATATGCCGTGCCAGTCGCGTCACAAACGCGCTTTGGTTCTGTCTGGCCATGATTGTCTTCCTTTAGCTCGCCGGCCAATATACACAGGCCCGCGCGGCAATTCCGCTCTCGCGGATTGCACAAAAAAATTACATCGTTGGCGTTTAATTTACACGACGCCACGCATCTAATCTATAAACTGGTTTAACTGATCTGGTTTTTTTAATGACTCTCTTTTTGCTGCGTCGGCGGGGAATCGCTCTACCCTCTGGGCAGTGCCGGTTTCATCCACCTGCACAGACTTTGTGCAGGATGCTGCAAGGTCCGGCAGGGCTGCCAATTTGGCGTTTTTACTCAGATCGCGATGCCTGATTCGCAGTCATTCAGCCTTTGTTGATGGAACCTGCCCTGCGATACTGCGTTGGCTACATGTAAATTATTCCTTGCAGGAGCCTGTCATGGCATCGCTTGATACTGTTGTTTTCCCCGTTGCAGGTCGTGGCACCCGCTTGCTTCCGCTGACGAAATCGGTGCCAAAAGAATTGTTGCCCGTCTTTGACAAACCGATCCTTCAATTTGCTGTCGAAGAAGCATTGGCATCTGGTGCCAAGCGTCTTGTATTTGTGACGCATGCATCGAAACCGGCAATTGTCGAATATCTGCGTCCTGATGTGACACTGATTGACGATCTCCACGGCGATGGAAAAACCCTTCTTGCCCGTGCCTTGGACGACATTACCCTGCCCGCTGATGTCGAGGTGGTTTTTGTCGAACAGGATGCGCCACTCGGTCTGGGCCATGCCGTTCTGATGGCGGCGGATCATGTGGTGGGTGACGTCTTTGGTGTCATTTTGCCCGATGATGTGATTCTGGGTGTGCCGTGTCTTCCGGAAATGGCGCATGACCATCGCGGTGGTCACATGATTGCGGCCATGGATGTGGCGGCAGAACATGTGTCGCGCTATGGTATTTTCCGGCCTGTCGGCGCGGGTCAGATGGGCAAGGTCGTGCAGGCCGATGGCCTTGTTGAAAAACCCAATGTGGCTGATGCGCCGTCCCAACTGGCCGCCGTTGGCCGTTATGTTCTGGACCAGGGCATTTTTGCGGCCTTGCGGTCACTGGAACCCGGCGCTGGCGGAGAGTATCAGTTGACGGACGCGATCGCTGCGGACACCGCGCGTGTCGGCCTGACCGGGTACCGGTTTTCAGGCGCACGATTCGACTGTGGATCGCATGCCGGGCTGCTCGCCGCTGCCAATGCCCGTGCAGCAGAGCTGGAGAAACCATTGGCTGCCGAATGACCCTACGCCCCGAAGACCTTTTTGTCTCGCGACTTTGTGTCTTTCTGGATTTTGACGGCACGTTGGTGCCGCTTGCGCCGACACCCGATGGCATCACCGTTCCCGATGACCTGACGGATTTGTTGGCGCGGCTGCACAAGCGGCTGGATGGCAGGCTTTGCATCGTATCGGGGCGGGAAATCGCCGTGCTGGACAGGTTCCTGCCGGGGTTTCCGGGCGATGTGTTCGGGGCGCATGGTGCAGAATCGCGGCGCGACGGTGTTGTCGCGCGGCATCCCTTGGTGGGCAGCGACGTTGTGGCCAAGGCGCAACAGGCTGCGGCGCAGGCGGTGGCGGATGTGCCGGGTCTGCTGCTGGAAACAAAGGATACCGGCGCTGTCATCCATTATCGCGCAGCGCCCGACGCTGAACCCGCCGCGCTGGCAGCCGCGCAGGCCATTGTTGCCGCGTCGCCGGGGTTGGACCTGCATCGATCAAAGATGGCGTTTGAAATCCGGCCACTGGACGCCAGCAAGGCCGCGGCCGTGACCGCCATCATGGCGCAGCAGCCACAGGGCATCGTGCCTGTCGTCATTGGTGATGATGTGACCGACGAAGAAGCAATGGTTGCGGCAAATGCCCTGGACGGTTTGTGTATCCGTGTCGGCGATGGCAACACCGTGGCCACATGGCGTCTTCCAGACCCCGCAAGCGTCATTACCCTGTTGCGACACTGGGCCGACAGCCCCCGCGCGGATACGTCCGGGGCGGACGCGTGACCGGCCGTCTGATTATCGTGTCGAACCGTGTGCCGTCGGACGGGCCCCCTGCAGGCGGGTTGGTTGTGGCCTTGCACGAGTGTCTGACGACCCACGGCGGTATCTGGTATGGCACATCCGGCCAGATCGACGACAATGCAAAGGACCAATTTACCGACGTGTCCGCCGACGGGTAT
>JBBREW010000020.1:0-15392 GCA_038225335.1 Rhodobacterales bacterium | reverse complement strand
ATCCGGCCTACTGTCCTTGGTCGCGGGCCGATGCGGCATCATGGCAAAGTCTGGACCTGACACGTCCATCCGTGGCGACAGCCGACCGCCTGCCAAGGAGGGCACCATGCCATTCTGGACAACCATCGGCCTGATCCTTGTGCTGTCCACCCTTGGTCTGACCTATGAAATCGCTGCCGGGCGCGTCTTGGCGCCATATTTCGGCACCTCCTTGCTGACGTGGACGGCCGTTATCGCCACCATTCTGACTGGCTTTTCCCTTGGAAATGCGATCGGCGGATTGGTGGCAGAGCGTCCGCGTCACAGGGCCGCCGCCACCGTACGCAATGCCCTGATCGCGACGGCGGTGCTGATGGCGCTGTCGCCACTGGTCCTTGGGTCCATCTATGCCATGGGCCTGCGGGGCACCGGCGGGATGTTGATCGCCGTCTTCATCGCCTTCTTTCCGGCATCGGTTCTTGTCAGCCTGCCCTCGCCGTTTCTGGCCAAAGCAGCGGTAGAGGCCCGGCCGGGGCGGGCGGGATCGTCACTGGGACTGGTGCTGTCCGCCGGGTCACTGGGTGCGATTGCAGGCGCGATCCTTGCGGGCTTTGTCGCTTTGCCGTTTTTTGGCGCGATTGCGACCTTTGCCGGCTGTGGGGCTGCGGCGCTGTTGTGTGTGCCGTTCGTCCGGGGCGGGACACCCGACAGCGATGACACAACGCCCGCCCTTCACCTGCCTGTGGTCGGTGCAGCGTTGGTCGTGGCGGCAAGCCTGCTGGGCGGGCCCGCGTGCCGGTACGAATCCGGTCTGTCCTGCATCGACGTCGTCCGCCAGAACGGCCGCGTCTCTCTTTATTCCGACCGGACCCAGCAGGCGGCCGAACAGATCACGGACGGCACGGGTCCCGCCGGTGCGTCTGACCGGCTGGTGTTGCCCTATACCCAATGGATCTGGGCGCGTCTGGACCGTGATCTGGGACCGGCACCCCGCGTGCTGTTCATCGGCGGGGGCGGCTATACGCTGCCAAGCCAGTTGCTGGATGCCCGGCCAGCGGCACAGGCCGTTGCGGTCGAAATCGATCCCCTGATCACCCGCGTGGTGCGCCAGAACATGCCATGGGCCGCCGCGATGATTGCACGCACGGGTTACGATGCCGGCACGATGGACGCGCAAGGTGATGCCCGGTTGGGTATTGTTCACGCGGACGGGCGGGTCTTTCTGAATGAAACGACCCAGCGGTTCGACGCGGTCGTCATGGATGCGTTTTCGTCCGGATCGGTCCCGGCACATCTGGCCACGCTGGAAACCTATGCCCGTCTGCGCGCCATCGTCGACGGTCCGGTCTATGTGAACCTGATCGACAGCCCTGATGGCCCGTTGGCGCGGGGCATTCACGCAATCCTGCGCGACCTTTATCCGTATGTCGATATCGTGCAGGGGCCGGTCAGTGGCCGGGGCCGCGCCAACGTTTTACTGGCCGCGTCGCCGCATCCGCTGGTTGATCTTGCATCGCTGCCCGACGGCTATGCGGCCGTCCTGATCGGACCGGGCGCGGTCTTTACCGATGACAAAGGCTGGGTCGGCCACCGATAGGGCGGCGCGGGACGTCCGCTTGTGAGGCCCGGCGGCGTTTCCGCCCGTCCGGCTGTTCACACGGTGCCTAAAATTTACCGTTTGATAAAAAATGAAGTTGTGGCAGGCTGTGACAATCATAGCTTTACAGAGGTTGCTCATGACATCGCCTCACGCCCCGGGAATTCTTGCTGGCCGCCTGCGGCCCGATCAGATCACATCCGGTTTTGTTGATCTGCATCCGCCCTTGGATCGCCATGCCGCGCTTGTCGCCGCAGATCGGTGTTATTTCTGCTATGATGCGCCCTGCGTCACGGCCTGTCCGACATCCATCGACATCCCGCTGTTCATCCGCCAGATCGCGACCGGCACGTCAGTGTCAGCAGGCCGCACCATTCTGGAAGCTAATATTCTGGGCGGCATGTGCGCCCGCGTCTGCCCGACAGAGGATCTGTGCGAAGGTGCCTGCGTGCGTCAGGCCGCAGAGGGAGAGCCGGTCGCCATCGGGCAATTGCAACGCTTTGCTACGGATGCGGTCATGGCGCGGCAGGGCCATCCCTTTGTCCGGGGGGCCACGACCGGACGCCATGTGGCGGTCGTTGGGGCGGGTCCGGCCGGGCTGTCCTGTGCGCACCGCCTTGCCATGCTGGGCCACGTTGTCACGATTTACGATGCCCGGCCCAAACCGGGCGGGCTGAATGAATACGGAATCGCCGCCTACAAGGCGACTGACGATTTCGCGGCAAAAGAGGTTGACTGGCTTTTGGGGATTGGCGGGATCACCCTGCGCACCCAGATGGCGCTGGGGTCCGACCTAGTGCTGGACGATCTGGCGCGGGATCATGACGCGGTGTTTCTGGGTGTCGGCCTTGGCGGCGTGAACGCCCTTGGGATCGACGGCAATGACCGGGACAGCGTGGCCGACGCGGTGCGGTTCATCGCCGACCTGCGGCAAAGCACCGATCTGACCACATTGCCGGTTGGGCGCAACGTCGTGGTGATCGGTGGTGGCATGACGGCCGTCGATGCGGCGATCCAGTCCCGTCTGCTGGGGGCCGAACACGTCACCATCGCCTATCGCCGGGGCCGCGATGCCATGGGCGCCAGCCGCTATGAACAGGATCTGGCGGCCAGTCATGGTGTGCGGCTGTTGTTCAACGTGCAACCCCACAAGGTCCACGCCGACGGGATCGATCTGGAATATACGGCGGACGATGGCACCGGCCTGCGCGGCACTGGCGAAATCGTGCATCTGGCGGCGGATCAGATTTTCCGCGCGATTGGTCAGACCCTTACCATGGATGGCGGATTGGCCGTCGAAGGGCGCAAGATCAAGGTGTCGGGGGCCGGACGCACGACACGGCAGGGCATCTGGGCTGGCGGCGACTGTGCCTTGGGTGGCGATGACCTGACCGTGACTGCGGTGGCGCAGGGGCGTGATGCGGCGATGGACATCCATTCGGTGCTGACCGGTGCCTGATCCGGCGCGGTATCGCGGACCGGTCACACAGCCGGCGGACTATTTGATGCAAAGCACAATCGGAGGCACGCATGGCTGATCTGACAACCGACTTTCTGGGCATCAAAAGCCCCAATCCCTTCTGGCTGGCCTCTGCCCCGCCGACGGACAAGGAATACAACGTCCGCCGTGCGTTCGAGGCAGGGTGGGGCGGTGTCGTGTGGAAGACGCTGGGGTCCGAAGGGCCGCCGGTCGTCAATGTGAACGGCCCCCGTTACGGCGCGATCTATGGTGCGGACCGGCGTCTGCTGGGTCTGAACAACATCGAACTGATCACCGACCGCCCGCTGGAGGTGAACCTAGAGGAAATGGCGCGGGTCAAGGCAGATTACCCCGACCGCGCCATGATCGCGTCGATCATGGTCCCCTGTGAGGAACAGGCGTGGAAGGATATCCTGCCCCGCGTTCAGGAAACGAACGCCGACGCGATCGAGCTGAACTTCGGCTGTCCGCACGGCATGGCCGAACGCGGCATGGGGTCGGCGGTCGGACAGGTGCCCGAATACATCGAAATGGTCGTCCGCTGGTGCAAAAAGTATTACGACCGCCCGGTGATCGTGAAGCTGACGCCGAACATCACCGACATCCGCAAACCCGCACAGGCCGCGCGCAACGGCGGTGCCGATGCGGTCAGCCTGATCAACACGATCAATTCGATCACGTCGGTCAATCTGGATGCCATGGCACCCGAACCGATGATCGACGGCAAGGGCACGCATGGCGGATATTGCGGACCTGCCGTGAAACCGATCGCGATGAACATGGTCGCAGAGATTGCCCGCGATCCAGCCACACGCGGGATGCCGATTTCCGGCATCGGCGGCATCACCACGTGGCGCGATGCGGCTGAGTTCATGGCTTTGGGATGCGGCAATGTGCAGGTCTGCACCGCCGTCATGACCTATGGTTTCAAGATCGTGTCAGAAATGAAATCCGGCCTGTCCCAATGGATGGACGAAAAAGGCTATGCCTCGACCGCGGATTTCATCGGCAAAGCGGTGCCCAATGTGACCGACTGGCAGTATTTGAACCTGAACTATGTGGCCAAGGCGCATATCAGTCAGGACGACTGCATATCCTGCGGGCGGTGTTATGCCGCCTGCGAGGATACATCGCATCAGGCCATCGCCATGTCATCCGACCGGACGTTTACTGTGATTGATGCGGAATGTGTGGCCTGCAATCTGTGTGTGGATGTTTGCCCGGTGCAGGACTGCATCACGATGGTGGCCTTGGCACCCGGCACGATCGATCCCCGGACAGGCAAGGTCGTCCAGAAGGACTATGCGAACTGGACGATGCACCCGAACAATCCCGGCGCTGTGGCCGCCGAATAACCTGTTCTTGCGCGGCGGTTGTACCGCCGCGCAAAATCAGCGGGACGCGGGTTGGCAACCAGCCGCCATCACCAGCCCTTTTGTATGTGCGGTCATCCTGAAGCAGGGCGGCCCCCCTGTGCGCGGTGCCGCGCTGGGCGCCGGTCCGCCTCGGCACCCTGCGATGTGGTGTCGGAGACCTGCTGCTGTCCAAGTCAGTGTGGCGGTGGCCGTGACAGGCCTTTCAGACCTTTTGGGACGTCAAATCACGGTGCCGTGATCGCACCGAATCGGCGGAATGTGTGCCTCAATCTTTGATGGCAGCGCAGAAGGCAATACAACCTTAGATTGCATGTACCAAAAGGCGCTAAATCTCGAATTGCATAAGCACCCTCTGTAATTCGAATCCAGTTAATGAATCACACCATCACCCCTGAACTGATTGACAAACTTCGGAACCAGTTGCCTTACTAATGACTTAAATTGAAATACAGCCGCAGATGCCTGTTATGGGCCTTTTTTGACGGTCATCTACGTAATACGCGGTGTTTTTCCGATCCTCGCGGTTCACGAGTTTTTAAGGGGTATGTGATGAATAGCAACCTAAACGAAATCAAGAAACAGGCTTCCGTCGATTATCAATCGACTGATGCGTCCACACAACGGATTGTCGTCGCCGGTGGCGCTGGTTTCTTGGGGTCGCACCTCAGCCATGCCTTGCTGGCAGCCGGACACGAGGTCATCTGTCTCGACAATTTTCAGACCGGGCGGATGTCGAACATCGCCGATCTGATCGACCATCCGAAATACAGCGTGATCAAGGCCGATGTGATCCAGCCGATCGCCATCGCCGGTGATATCGACCAAATCTACAATCTGGCCTGTCCCGCATCCCCGCCCAAATACCAGCTTGATCCGATCCATACGTTCCAGACCTGCATCATGGGTGCGTCCAATCTGCTGGCACTGGCAGAAACGAAAGGCGCGCGTATTCTTCAGGCGTCGACGTCCGAAGTCTATGGCGACCCCGAAATCTCGCCGCAGGCAGAATCCTATCGCGGTGCGGTCAATGTATTCGGCCCCCGTGCCTGCTATGACGAAGGGAAACGGGCGGCAGAGACGCTTTTTTATGAATACGGCGCTCACCGCGGGCTGGAAACGCGCATCGTGCGGATTTTCAACACCTATGGGCCGCGTATGTGCCCAGAGGACGGTCGCGTCGTGTCGAACTTCATTGTTCAGGCTCTGACCGGCAGCGACATCACGATCTATGGTGAGGGTGAGCAGACACGCTCTTTCTGCTATGTCGATGATCTGGTTGACGGGTTGATGCGGCTGATGGCCTCTGATGAAAAAGCCCCTGTCAACATGGGCAATCCGGGCGAGTTCACCATGATCGAACTGGCCGAACAAATTCTGGCAAAGACCGGGTCGTCATCCAAACTGGTGTTCTGCGCGCTGCCGCAGGATGACCCCCGCCAGCGCAAACCCGATATCACCCGGGCGAAATCACTCCTTGGGTGGACGCCGCAGGTTGCATTGACAGACGGGCTTGACCGCACAATCGCGCATTTCCGCGAAGAGCTGGGCCTTGGTCATGCGATGAATGAAACGAAGGCTTTGAAGGTTGCGTAATGAGTTCGACACATACTGTCCTTGTCACCGGGGGCGCGGGTTTTATCGGCTCGCATACTTGCAAACAATTGCGCGCGGCTGGCTATAACCCGGTCACCTTTGACAATCTAAGCACGGGCCACCGCGATGCGGTACGCTTTGGCCCGTTCGTGCAGGGTGATATCCGTGATGCGGATGCGCTTGCGACTGCGATCCACGATCACGGTGCATCGGCGATCATCCATTTCGCGGCGTCGGCCTATGTCGGTGAATCCGTGACGAATCCGGCTAAGTATTACGACAACAACCTGGGTGGCATGATTGGTCTTTTGTCGGCTGCACGCGCGACGGGCATCGACAAGATCGTGTTTTCGTCAAGCTGCGCGACCTATGGCATCCCCGATGTCCTGCCGATCAGCGAGACAACGGACCAGCGCCCGATCAATCCTTACGGCCGCACCAAGCTGATGGGCGAGGAAATGCTGCGCGATTACGGCGCGGCTTATGGGATCAAACATGTGTCCCTGCGTTACTTCAACGCCGCCGGTGCCGACCCCGCAGGCGACCTTGCAGAACAGCATCTGCCCGAGACGCATCTGATCCCGCTGGCGCTGATGGCAGCCGCTGGAACGGGGCCGCGCCTGTCGGTCTTTGGTTTCGATTATCCGACGCCCGACGGCACCTGCATCCGCGATTATATCCATGTCCACGACCTTGCGCGTGCGCATGTGCTGGCGATGCGGTATCTGGTAGAGGGTGGCGACAATATCGCGCTGAACCTTGGCAGCGGACAGGGTCTGTCTGTGCGCGAAATCATCGCCGCGATAGAGCGTCTCACGCAGTCCACTCTGCCAGTCCATTATGGCCCCCGGCGTGCAGGTGATCCCCCTGTCCTGACCGCTGATCCGCGGCTGTCTGCACAGGTCCTTGGTTTCCGCACTGAACTGTCCCAGATTGACCTGATCATCGGCCATGCCGCCCCGCACTTTGGCTTGGGCCTGACCGATGCCGTCTCTGCAGCGTGAACCTCGGTTTCTGTCACCGGTCCTGACAGGCGGCACGCGGCGACGTTATCTTGTCATGACCGCGCTGTGGGTCGTCGCGGCGGTCTATTTCTGGCAATGGTGGCTGCGCCCCGCGCATGTAGACGGACCGGTGAAATACCTGATCGTGACCTTGCTGATTGGCTGGGTCTATCTGCTTCAGGTCTATTTCATCTATTTCTTTCTGCGGGCGCGGCGGTCTTCTGCGCCCGATCCGCTGCCGGGTCAGTACAGCGTGGCGATGGTCACGACCAAGACCCCGTCAGAGCCGTTTCCCGTGGTGCAAAGAACGCTGGAGGCGATGCTGGCGCAAGAGTATCCGCACGACACATGGCTTGCCGATGAAAGCCCCAGCGAAGAGACGATTGCCTGGTGCGCCGCCCACGGCGTGAAAATTTCCACCCGCAAGGATTGCGCCGCATACCACCAGCCGGTCTGGCCGCGCCGCACCCGGTGCAAAGAAGGCAATCTGGCCTATTTTTACGATCACTGGGGCTATGCGGACTACGATATCGTCTCGCAGCTGGACTCTGACCATGTGCCGCAGCCGGGATATCTGCGCGAAATCATGCGTCCCTTTGCTGATCCCGCTGTCGGTTATGTCAGCGCGCCCAGTATCTGTGCCTCGAATGAAAAGAAGAACTGGGCCGCGCGGACCCGGCTGCATACAGAGGCGGCGTTTCACGGAATCCTGCAGGCAGGATATTCCAACGGTTTCGCCCCCATGTGCATCGGGTCGCATTACGCAGTCCGCACAGCCGCGCTGAAAGAGATCGGCGGCCTTGGACCGGAGCTGGCAGAGGATCATTCCACCTCGCTGATCATGAATGCCGGTGGCTGGCGCGGCGTGCATGCGATTGACGCCATTGCCATCGGTGACGGCCCTGCCACGGTGGCCGATCTGGTCACGCAGGAATTCCAGTGGTCGCGCAGCCTAGTCACCCTGCTTTTGCAGTATACGCCAAATTATCTGCCCCGCTTGCCGACACGGCTTCAGGCGCAGTTCCTGTTTTGCCAACTGCTGTATCCGGCTTTTGCGATCACCCTGTCGGCCATGTATCTGTTGCCGATCTTGGCGATCGTGTTCGACATCCGTTATGCCAATGTGACCTATCCCCATTACATCGGCTATGCGGCCCCGGCCATTATCGTGATGCTTATAATCGCCGTGATGATCCGCGCCGATGGCCTGTTCCGCCCCTATCAGGCAAAGGTTGTCAGTTGGGAAAGGGTGCTGTTCGTGTTGATCCAATGGCCTTGGGTCGCCTGGGGCACATTGATGGCGCTGCAGGACAAGATATTTGGCACCTTCGTTGATTTCCGCATTACGCCCAAAGGCGACGTGGCCACATCGCGCCTGCCGCTGAACGTCATTACCGTTTACGCGCTGCTTGCGGCGGGTTGCATTGTGCCCGTCCTGTTGGTCGATGATGTGGTCGAAGCGCAGGGGTTCTATTTGCTTACCCTGTTCAATGGAATCCTGTATACGTCGGTTGTGGCCGTGACGATCATCCGGCATCTGTCCGAAAACCGTTTTCGTTTCGCGGGCAGGTTTTTCGATGCTGCATTCCAGATCACCGTTATGTCAGGTCTGGTCATCATGATCGGCATGGCTCTCTCGCTGCGGCTGACGGAAAGCGTCCATGCTTTGTCAATCGGTCTGGAACCGTTACAGCTTGTCGAACCTTTGTATAAGGTAGCTGGCGCCGGAGCGGGTCCTGCCGGCCAAGTCGATTACCGGTTCAAATTCTCTTGGAATTAAGAACCAAACAAGGTGGTGTAGGAGGTTATCATGCAGAATGAAGTGTTTTCCGAGAAGGGTCGGATCGGCCTGAAATCAGGCGCGGTCGTGGGGCTGGCACTGGCCGCCGGTCTGGGCGGTGCATCTGCTGTTTTAGCGGCCCCACCCGGGACAATGCCGTTTGGCGTCTATGATCCGGGTGGCGATTACGCGGCCGATCCAGAGGTCACGGTCGAACATCTTTTTCTGCCATGGGAAGACGTGGCGCTGTCGTCGCTGGTTGATGCGGATGCTTATGCGATGGCCCGGAACCGCGCCCTTGTGATCACGATCGAGCCTTGGACATGGACCCGGGACGATCGCAACACCGCCGCGTTTTTGCGCACCGGGATCAGGGAGGGATACTACGATTCCAACATGCGCAGCATCTGTCAGGTGGTCGATACGCTGGAAAGCCCGGTGACGATCCGCTGGGCCCACGAGATGGACGAGCTGAATGATCAGTTCATCTGGTCGTCATGGGCACCGCAGGATTACATCGATGCCTACCGCCGCATGATCGACATCTGCCGCGAAGCCGCACCGCGGATCAACGTCATGTGGTCGCCGCTGGGCGATGAAAACATGGCGCAGTATTATCCGGGCGATGACTATACCGATCTGGTCGGCATTACAGTGTTCGGCCTGCAGACCTATGACCATATCGTCACGGGCGGCGATCAGAGTTTCACTGACATTCTTGGACCCCGCTATGAACGGGCCGCCAGTTTTGGCAAGCCTGTCGTCGTGGCCGAGCTCGGCTATGTCGGGGATGCGGCCTATCTGGCAGACTGGGAATCAGAGGTCAGACAGCCCCGGCCTGAATACCCCAGCCTTGTCGGTGTGTTCCATTTCAACCAGGAAGAAGTCTATCCTTGGCCGTATGATCTTGGTTTCCCCGACTGGCGGATCAACCGCAATCTGGCCGAAACGCCAAGCTGACAAGGTAAAATTATAACGATTGCTCGTCGTCTTGAAATCTACCTATAGTAGACGATGAGCAAGTTTGCGCCACATTTGTATTATGTCCGACATAGTGACGTCCCATTGGCGCCGTTATGTGTTGTTTATGCTCTTGATAGTGGAAAACACGGTAACCCGTCCGACACCGGCCGGAAACCCAGACACATTGAGGGCTTGAGTATGGTTAATAAGTTCGTGGCGTCCCGCAAGATGCTGGCATTCTGCGCGGCGCTGTCCATGATGTCATGCGCAACCTATGCACATGATGCCACTGGCGCGGTGACATCACTGGCCAAAATGAATGCGCCGGTCCCGAACCAGTTCGACTGGTACGCAAATGGATCGACGACCCCCGCTGACCGGAACGTTCAGGCGCAACTGATCCGCGTGTCAGCCACCGAAACCGGAGGCAGCAGAAACTGGGTATGCTCGCCTGCTGGGTTCGGTCGCCCGTCGACCTGCCTTAACCAATAGAAATTCAGTACTGTACTGTTCTCAGGGCTGTTTTACGTCTTTTTATTTAGTACCTTGTTACGCTTTTGACGTCATAGGCTTGGATTCACGTGCGAGCGATTGCCCATTGCGGCGGTCGTAAAGCGCGGCGGGATCCCTTAATATTAACATCATCTTAGTCTTAATGCTGCATTGCTGTCCAAATATCCGGTCTGGTTTGAACAAAACCAAACAAGGAACCGCATCTGGTTCATGACGGCAGCCTGCCGGACTGAACGTCACCGGGGTTGATTTCACCCGCTTTTTGCAGGTGCGCAGCCCGGTGTCGGAACCGCCCGAAACGCCGGTTCCCATCAATCTTTCAAAAACTTAAATCAGTTTCAGCCCGCCACGAAATGAACACAATTCAACCATAGGTTGTGCTTCATTTCCAAATACGCTCGTCCTTAATCCAGGAGGGGCCATGGTGAGACATCTGAAGGCGATCATGCTAACCTTGCTTATGGCAATGGTTTTTTCGACATCCGCGCAGGCACAGAAGGCAGGTTTGGGGGCGTGGGAAAATCCGCGCAACACCATGCTGGAATGGGTCGAAGGCACAGCCGGGCTTGGCTGGTATTACAACTGGCGCCCCGATCAGATGTGGCACGCCGGTGGGCAGCGGCGTAATGTCGAGTTTGTTCCCATGATCTGGGGGCGCAATGACGTCGGCAAGCCGATCCAGTCCAATCTGCGCCCGACCCATATGCTTGGGTTCAACGAGCCTGACGGACAACGGGATGAACAATCCAACATGTCCGTCGAGGAGGCCGTTTCTCTCTGGCCCCGGCTGGAGGCATATGGCCTGCGGCTTGGCAGCCCTGCCGCGACCGAAGGACAGACGCTTGGTCCCAAATCATGGCTTGGCCGTTTCATGGCGCAGGCCGATGCGCGCGGCTTGCGGGTCGATTTCATTGCCGTGCATTACTATTCTGCCAACGGCGATGTGGCCGCGTTTGAACGGTTCCTGAACGATGTTTACCGCGCCTATCGTCGTCCCATCTGGGTCACGGAATATGCGCGGATCGACTGGAACAATCCCGGTGCCGTGTCCTATCAGCAAAATGCGGCCTTTGCGCAGGGGGCGATCCCGATGCTGGACCGGCTTCCCTTTGTCGAACGGCACGCCTGGTTTGCCGCCAACCCCTACAACTGGGGTGGCCATGTGTTGCAGCTTAATCTTGTGGACAACAATCTGCGGCTGACCTCGCTTGGCGCGACCTATGTGCAACTGCTTGGGCGTGGCAATCGCCTGTCTGCGGCGTCCATGGCCGGTGCCACGCAGGTGCGGTGAACCGGGCCGGGCAGCCGTCTGGCCCCGCCCGACCGCCGCCCGTCCGGGTCAGATTGCGAACCGGTCGTCACGCCACGCCTTGCCTGCATCCCGCCGACACGCGGGGCGCAATCCGGGGGCTGTCATGGTCGTGCCTGCACGAATCATCGGGACGAAATGGCAATCGCGGCGCGGCACGCTCCCCGCGAACATTACTGGTAAACGTATAATTCCACCTTTGGTTGAAATGCCTTTGATCGTTGGCCAATGTCCCCGTCACTTTGGTGATGGGATCCACCGGCAAACTTGCAAGCCCTTCTGGCAAGGCGCATAGTTCACCATAGTTGTTTACGCGTTGGAGAGTTTAACGATGAAGCCTTTTTGCCTCACACCCATTGCCGGTCTGTTTGCTCTTGTGATTTCAGTGGCCGCAGCGCCGCCCCTTTGGGCGCAAAACGCAGAAGCCGAAGTTCAGGAAAACCCCTCCACTGATGAATTGCGAAACGAGGCACTGGCGCTGATCTATGCAAGCCCGACTGCCGACGAATCAACACGCACCGGGATCGCGTCGCTTCAACAAATCGCAGATACAGGTGACGCCGACGCTCAGGTCGCGCTGGGCGATCTTTATCTTTATGGAACACTCATTCCGCGCAATTGGGACAAGGCCCTTGGCCTTTACGAATCCGCAGCAGAACAGGGCAATGGACTGGGCATCCACAATTACGGCATGATGCTGATGTGGGGGCAAAGCGATCCCGCCAAGGCCGAAGCCATGCTGGTGCGTGCAGGGGACATGGGTGTCAGCCAGGCTTGGGCGACACTGTCCGAAGGCGCGATGTATGGCTATCTTGGCAGCGGCCGCGAATCCCGTGCGAAATTCGATGATTATGCCGCCCGCGGCCGCGCAGAGGACGTCGATCGGATCGCGGTTCTGGAATCCATTCGTTACATGTGGGGTATATCTGTCACCGCAAATGGACCTCAGACCCTTTCGATCCTAGAAGACGCCGCCGATCAGGGGAATGCCGAGGCCGCACAGCATCTGATCCGGCTGGTGCGCGACGGGAACCAGTATAACATCCGGTCAGACAAGCCGCGCGCAGAAGAGATGTTGCAGGCCTACGCTGAACTGCTCGATGACGATGACGCCGCGCAGCTTGCATTAACAATCAACGCGGCAAAGTCCCGTCTCGTCAGTAGTTTTGCGGGTCTTGTCCAGATATTGGACACGCGGCCAGAGTTGATTGACGTGGATTTTGGCCGCGATTTGTTCGCGGCAAATCCAAACGCTGCAATCTTTGTCTTGCAGGCAAAGCTGCGGGATGCGGGATATTCCACGGGGCGGCCCGATGGTCTTGCGGGTCCCAGAACAGTGAAAGCATTGACCTTGGCGTGCCAGACATTGCTGACGCCGGACATCTGCCGCAAATCAGTCATCGGGCCGGATGTGGTGTCTCAGCTGATCTCTCAAATGTGGCAGGACCAACAAACCTGAGCAGACCATCGGACGTCTTGCTGTTGTCATGCGGCGGGCTTTCGTGATTTTTGCGATCGCCTGTGCGCGCCGATACATGATCCGCATGTGCTGACGGGCCGTCGGCACAGCTGACAGAACGAACGCCGCACCTCTTTGATTGCAAGGCCCGTTCTGCGCGCCCTACACCAAGGACCGACCATGATCGATACACTCACGCCCCTGCGCCAAAGGTGTCGGCCGCGATCCGCGGATCGGCGCGCATTACAACAACCCATCCTTCGGTTATGGCGGCTACTGCCTGCCAAAGGACACCAAGATGTTGTGGGCAAACTATGGCGCTGTGCCGCAGAACATGATGCAGGCCATCGTGGACGCAAACCGCACCCGTAAGGCTTTTCTGGCAGACCGCATCGTGGCGATGGGTCCAAAGACGGTGGGTATCTATAGGCTGTAATGAAGGCCGGGTCCGACAATTTCCATCAGTCGTCGGTCCAAGGCATTATGAAACGGGTCAAGGCCAAGGGCATCCGCGTCGTGGTGTACGAACCGGAACTGCGCGATGACACGTTTTCCGGGTCAGACGTCATCCGCGATTCCAGCGACCGGGTGTTTACCCGCATTCTTTTCGGGAACAACTGAGGCGGGCGCGGCGATCGTGACATCCTGTGCATCGGCGGACCGCATCATCCAGTTGGCACACCCTCAGCTCTGGACACGTAACCAGAAGATCACGGTTGCAGCGAGAGCGATGGTTGAGGGAAAGACCTTGGGACTCCGGTCGTAACCCGTGGCCACGCGCCGCCAGTCCTTCAGTCGTCCGAACATTATTTCGATCCGGTATTGCTTCCGCTAGCGGAGCTTGTCGTATTTGACGGGCTTGTCGCGTGACGTCCGGCCTGAAATGCAGGGCGTTATTTCCTTGTCGAGAAGGGCGGCGCGGAACCAATCCGCGTCATATCCACGGTCGCCCAAGAGCCATTTAGCGGTCGGAAGACTGTTCAGCAATGCTCTCGCTCCGGTGTAGTCGCTCACCTGTCCGGCCGTCATGAAGAACCGAATGGGTCGGCCTCGCGTATCGGTCACGCCATGCAGTTGGGTGTTCATACCGCCCTTAGTTCGCCCAATCAGACGTCAACGCCCCCCTTTTCTGCCCCAAGGATTGAGGCCGTACGGTGTGCTTTGAGAGAGGTCGCGTCGATGGAGATTGTCTTATTGTCTGGGGCTACTGCCGCCAAACCCGTCATGATCCGCGCGAACACGCCCATATCGCTCCACCTTTTTTCAACGGTTGTAGAGCGTCTTGTGCGGGCCATCCTCAGTCGGTGCATCCAGCCGGCGCAAGCCGCTGCGATTGATGAAGATCATACCGCTGAGGACACGCCGGTCGTCAACACGCGGCAGGCCATGGCTCTTCGGGAAACAGGGCCTCCGCCGCCACATCTGAGCCTCGCTCAGCCAATATAGATTACCCATAAAGCCCCTTTGGTGCGGGGGCGGTGAAACATGCAGACCTTGCGGCCTCAACGCGAATAATGGGTACTAAGCCTCGGCCGACAGCCCAAGGCGGCCTGAGCGCGCAATCTCGCAACGTGCTGGTGCTTGCGTGGACTGCAGCGTCGTAATTTTTCAGATATTGATTGCTGGCACGTCGATCTTGTTGCAGAAAGCCCAAGAAGGTTGCCGGCGAGCGGCGGTGGTTCTGCTATCGCCAGATCGGCGTAATGCTTGCCCAGGAAATGATCGTGAGCCTCGAGAAGCTTTATCGCTTTACAGCGCCGGAGAACTGACTGCGACGTGGACTAAGCACGGCAGAGCATGCGTGAAATTATACAAAGGATCTCACAGTCCTTGTCCCTTGCTATGATCGCGGGCTGCTGCGCGGACTTGTTCCCGGTGGTTGATATTAGCCTGTCCGTGACTTTCTGACCGGGAGCTGTACGTGCTGATCCGGCATAACGGCGAGCCCTTCTGCATCGTCAGCCATAGCGCCACACTGCGGAGAAGTCGGGCAGTTTCAAAATGGACCGCTGAAAACCAGGTCCTTTGACAGGATATCGAACCGGGCAAACTGTAGAAGAACACGTCTTTCAAAAGTTTCAACGCTGCGTTGCGGGAAGCACTGTTGAACGAAGCGAACTTCGATAGCTTGGATGACGTCCGCCGCAAGCTGGCGTTGTTGCGCTACGACGGCAACACGGGCAGGCCGTACTCATTGTTGGGAAATCAGACACCGTAAGAAGCCCGCCGGGCGCCTGAGCAATTTAAAGGCACCGTGTCCGGCGCGCTTGCCCGAACCGAACCCGAAGATTAACAAATTTTACATCAGCAGACTCTTTTCATAAACGACGGGCGATCGG
>JBBREW010000019.1:0-15453 GCA_038225335.1 Rhodobacterales bacterium | reverse complement strand
CCGCACGTCGGACAGGGTGGCATAGTGCCGACCCTGCGCATCCCATGCCAGACCTTCCAGCAGGGCATCCGGCAAGGCGCGCGGCATATCATAGGCGGCGATGATCGCGGCAAAGGCACGATCCTCTGCCGCGTTGCGCGGTCGTCCCGCATAGGCCAGATCCAGACGGTCGCGCAGCCGCAGGACCGCGCTGGCCTTGTCGGCGCCCTCGTCCACCTCGTCATCCGCCAGACGACAAAAAGCATAGAGCGCCAGCGCCGGATCGCGCACCGCCCCGGGCAACAGCCGGGACGCGGCGTGAAACGACAATGACCCGGTGCGGATCACCGCACGGCAATGATCCAGATCGGCGGGGCTGATCCCATGGCGCGTCATTCGGCGGCCACCGATCGGCCCGCAACCCCGAAGGCCGCGCCAACGGGGGCGTCGGGCAGTAGTTTGCCCAAAACCTCTGCGCTGGACACCACGCCGGGCACACCTGCGCCCGGATGGGTGCCTGCCCCGACCAGATACAGGCCCTTTGCCTCTTCGCTGATGTTGTGGGGCCGGAACCATGCGGATTGCAGGATGCGGGGTTCCAAGGAAAACCCGGATCCATGCGGCGACAGATACCGGTCGCGAAAATCTTCGGGAGTATAGATCAGTTCCGTCGTCAGATGGTCCCGAAAGCCGGGAATAAGCCCGTCCAGCACCGTGGCGACCTTGTCGCGATAGCGCAGTTTTTCAGCCTGCCAGTCGACCGGATTCGCATGCCCCAGATGCGGCACAGGCGACAGGGCATAGAACGTATCACCGCCATCCGGCGCGACCGAAGGATCGGTCACGGACGGGCGGTGGACATAAAGCGACATGTCGTCGGCCAGATGCCCCTTGATGAAAATATCATGCAGCAGACCCTCATAGCGCGGCCCGGCCATGATGGTGTGATGTCCCGCATCGGCCCATTTGCCGCGCGTGCCCTTGGTGCCGAAATACCAGACGAAGAGCCCCATCGACCAGCGCCGGTTCTTCAGCTTTTTGTCGGTCCAGCGTTTGCGCGGCGCGTCGCGCAGCAAGGTGCCATAGGTATGCCCCGCGTCCGCGTTGCTGATGACAAGGGGGGCGGCCAAGGCCCGCCCGCCGGTCAGCGTCACACCCTGTGCAGCACCGTCCGCGATGGCGATCCGGTCCACCTGTTCACCCAGCCGGATCGTGCCGCCCTGCGCACGGATCACATCGGCCATGGCATCGGCTATCGCCTGCACCCCGCCCATCGCATAATGAACCCCGAACTCTTTTTCCAGATAGCTGACCAAAGCGTAGATCGAGGTGACATTGCTGGGATCGCCGCCGATGAACAGCGGATGGAACGACAGCGCCATGCGCAGGCGGTCGTCCTTGACCCGCACCTTTGCCAGACCCAGAATCGACCGGTCGGCACGCAGTCTTGCGAACTGCGGCAGCACCTTCACCGTGGCCCAAAGCCGGTTCATCGGCTCTGCCACCATGCCTTCGAACCCGAGTTTATATCGTGCATGGCTGTCGCGCAGAAAACGGCGATAGCCTTTGACATCGCCGGGCGATAGGCGCGCCACCTCTGCGGCCATGCCTTCGGTGTCGCCGGTGACGCGGAACTGCGACCCGTCGGGCCAGCGAATCGTATAGAACGGTAGCACCGGGCGCAGATCGACATCGGCGTGGAAATCGCGGCCACAGGCGGCCCACAGATTCTCGTAGACCTGCGGCACGGTGACGATCGTGGGGCCAAGGTCGAACCGGTGGCCGTCCTGCGTCACCGAACTGCCACGCCCGCCGACGCGGTCCAGTTTGTCAACGACGGTGACGGCATAGCCTTTTGCGCCAAGGCGCATGGCGGCGGACAGGCCACCAAGGCCTGCGCCGATCACGATGGCACGGTTGTCATGGGCGGGGTCTGGGGTATGATGCTTCATGGGGATCACGTTAGATGTGTCAATCAAAGTTGACAATCCTGAATTGCACTACGGAAAATTTGCGTGATGCAGGCTTGTGTCCCGGGATAGATGTGTCAGGATAGGTTTACACATTGCGCGGAACCCCATGACCCAGACCGTCACGATCAGCCTTTACCGATTTGCCGGCTGGCAGGACCGCCTTTGGGCGCTGGGCATGATGGGGCTGGCGCGCGGACCTTTGGCGCGCACCGCTGATATCGGGTTCTGGAAACTGTGCGGCGCGGGCGTCGGGCATGGCTTCACACCGACCCTCAATCCGGCGGTCATCGCGATCCTTGCGGTCTGGCCCGACGCCCAGACGGCGCAGGACCGCACCCGGCACGCGCCCTTGTTCCAAAGGTATGCGCGGCGGGCGCGCGAACACTGGACGGTTCTGATGACGCCCACCAGCGCCCGTGGTCAATGGTCCGGGCAACAACCCTTCACGGCCAACGGCACGGTGCCGGGGGGACAACTGGCCGCGCTGACCCGCGCCACCATTCGCCCGCGCACCCTGCGCCGGTTCTGGAACCGTGTGCCGCGGATTTCCGATATGATCGGCACCGACCCCAATGTCACGTTCAAGATCGGCATCGGCGAAGTGCCCATGCTGCATCAGGTCACCTTTTCGATCTGGCCCGATCAGGCGGCCATGGATGCCTTTGCCCGCACCGGACCCCACGCGGAGGCCATCCGCATGGTTCGCAGCGACGGCTGGTTTTCCGAAGAACTTTACGCCCGCTTTACCGTTGTGGCCGACCACGGCACATGGGGCGGCACATCACCCTTGCAGGAGGCCGCATGACGCATCCGACACCCCGCCCCGCCCCGTTCCCGTTTTCGGCCATCGTCGCGCAGGAAGAAATGAAGCAGGCGATGATCCTGACGGCCATCGACCCGGCGATCGGCGGTGTGCTGGTGTTCGGCGACCGTGGCACCGGCAAATCGACCGCCGTGCGCGCCCTTGCGGCGCTGTTGCCGCCGATCACCGTCGTGCAGGGCTGTCCCGTCAATTCCGCCCGTCTGGGCGATGTGCCGGATTGGGCGCAGGCCGGCACCACCCTGACCGATGTGCCGACCCCGGTGATCGACCTGCCGCTGGGCGCGTCAGAAGACCGCGTGACCGGCGCGCTGGATATCGAACGGGCATTGGCTCAGGGGCAGCGGGCGTTCCAGCCCGGCCTGCTGGCCCGCGCCAATCGCGGCTATCTTTATATCGACGAGGTCAACCTGCTGGAGGATCACATCGTCGATCTGCTGCTGGATGTGGCGCAGTCGGGTGAAAATCTGGTGGAACGCGACGGGCTGTCGATCCGCCATCCGGCGCGGTTCGTGCTGGTCGGGTCCGGCAACCCGGAAGAAGGCGAATTGCGGCCTCAACTGCTGGACCGGTTCGGCCTGTCCGTCGATGTGGCCAGCCCCCGCGACATAGAGACCCGGATCGAGGTCATCCGCCGCCGCGACGATTTCGAAAACGACAACGCCGCCTTCATGCTGCGCTGGCAGGCAGAGGATGCGACGATCCGCGACCGCATCGTTCTGGCCCGCAAGGCCCTTCGGACGATCAAGACGACGGATGCGAACCTGCGCGACGTGGCGGCGCTGTGCCTTGCCTTGGGGTCTGACGGGTTGCGGGGGGAACTGACGGTGCTCAAGGCCGCCCGCGCCCATGCGGCGTGGCGCGATGATACGGCGCTGACCCGTGGGCATATCCGCGCCGTCGCCCCTATGGCCCTGCGGCACCGCCTGCGCCGTGATCCGCTGGACGATGCGGGATCAGGCGCGCGGGTCGGGCGGATCGTGGCTGAAACCCTTGGCTGAGGCATGGGACAACGCGCGGCTGGCCTTGCGCCTGCTGGCTGTTGATCCCGGTCTGGGCGGGCTGCATATCCGCGCGCGGTCCGGCCCCGTGCGCGCGGCCCTGCCTTTGCCCAAGGGCGTGCGCCTGCACCCCGGTTGCACGGATGCTGCCCTGTTCGGCGGCCTTGATGTGACGGCAACATTGGCGGGCGGACGGTTGGTGCAGCAGACCGGTCTGCTGGACCGGACAGGACCGCTGATCCTGACGATGGCGGAACGCTGCCCCCCTGATCTGGCGGCAAAACTGTGCCAGCATCTGGACACAACGCGCCGCGCCCTGATCGCGCTGGACGAAGGCACCGATGAGGAAACACCGCCGCGCGGCCTGCTGGACCGGATGGCATTCGCCGTCGATCTGACCGAAGTGGCGCTGGGTGACATCACGTCGGACCCGGCACCTATGCACGACGCGGCACCGGCGCGGGTCACCATCACGCCGGACCAGATTGCCCGCATCGTGGCCATTGCCAGTGCCTGCGGCATCGACAGCGCACGGGCCGCGACCTTTGCCGTGCGGGCAGCACGCGCCCATGCCGCCGTGTCGCAGCGCATCCATGTGACCGAGGATGACCTGACCATCGCCTGCGCCCTGACGCTGGCCCATCGCGCCACCCGGATCCCGGCCCCGCCCGAGGACGACACCGCCAGCGATCCGCCTCCGCCGCCAGACAGCGGTGATGCAGCCAACGACGACAGCGACCCGCAAGGGCTGCCGGACCTGCCCGATGATCTGCTGCTGGACGCCGTGCGCGCGCTGATTCCCGATGACCTGCTGGCCCGCCTTGCCGCCCAGAAGGCGCGGACAGGACGCGGGGATGGCACCGGGGCTGTGCGGCGCGGCAATCGCCGGGGCCGTCCCTTGCCGTCGCGTCCGGGGCGTTTGCAGGACGGTGTGCGCATTGATGTTGTGGCCACCCTGCGCGCCGCCGCCCCTTGGCAAACCCTGCGCCGCACAGAAAGCGGGCGCAGTGGCCTTCAGATCCGGGCGGGCGATATCCAGTTGCGCCGCTTTGCCGAACAGGCCGACCGCCTGCTGATCTTTGCCGTCGATGCGTCAGGGTCCGCCGCACTGGCGCGGCTGGCAGAGGCAAAAGGCGCTGTCGAACTGCTGCTGGCGCAGGCCTATGCCCGGCGCGACCATGTCGCCCTGATCGCCTTTCGCGGCACCGATGCCGATATATTGCTGCCCCCCACCCGCAGTCTGGTGCAGACCAAACGGCGGCTTGCCGCCCTGCCCGGTGGCGGTGGCACGCCCTTGGCCGCAGGGCTGGACGCGGCCTTGACACTGGGGGTGCAGGCCGCCCGCCGGGGCATGACGCCGACAATCTGCCTGTTGACCGACGGACGCGCCAACATCGCCCGTGACGGGTCCGCCGACCGGGCACAGGCCGCCCTTGATGCGCAGACTGCCGCCCGCCTGATCCGGGCGGCACAGGTCGGCGCGGTGGTGATCGACACCGGCAACCGCCCGAGCGTGGCGCTGCGCCTGCTGGCGGCCACGCTGGCGGCCCCCTATCTGCCGATGCCACGGGCCGATGCGGCGCGCCTGTCCACGGCTGTGGCTGCTGTGCTGGACGCCTGATGCGCTGGCCGCCCCCTGCCGACTGGCCGATGGCGCCGGCGTCGCGGCTGATCCCCTGCCGTCCGCACCGCTGGCATGTGCAGGATCAAGGTCATGGCCCCACCGTGCTGTTGCTGCACGGGGCGGGCGGTGCAGCACAAAGCTGGCGGAATCTGGTCCCGCTGCTGGTGCCGACCTGCCATGTCATCGCCGTTGATTTCCCCGGTCAGGGGTTCAGCCGGGCAGGCACCCCCAACCGCGCAGGGTTGCAGGCGATCGCTGCCGATCTGGCCGCCCTGCTGCGGCAGCAGGCCTGGACGCCCGATCTGATCGTGGGTCATTCCGCGGGCGCCGCGGTGGCCCTGCAACTG
This sequence comes from Rhodobacterales bacterium, assembly GCA_038225335.1. Lineage (GTDB taxonomy): Bacteria > Pseudomonadota > Alphaproteobacteria > Rhodobacterales > Rhodobacteraceae > Loktanella. The sequence continues at coordinate 9,709 of JBBREW010000019.1, read as the reverse complement.
GTGCTGGATGACCTGCGCCCGGCGCGCGGGATCGTCGGGATCAATGCCGCACTCGCCACGTTCCGGGGCGCTGCGGGCGTGCTGTTTCCGCTGATGGCCCGCGCCTTGGCCGCGGCCCCCCTGACGGCGCGCATTTTTGCCGCAACGACAACAGAAACGCGGGTCGCGCGGCTGTTGCAAGGCACCGGGTCACAGATCGAACCCGCAGGTGTGCGGCACTATCTGCGGCTGGCCTCGGATACCGATCATGTGGACGGCACGCTGGCCATGATGGCGCAGTGGGACCTGACCGCGCTGGCAGATCGCCTGCCCGACATCGCAGGTCCGGTGCTGCTTTTGACCGGGGAGGCCGACCGGGCCGTGCCACCCGCCACCAGCATCGCCGCCGCCGCGCGGATCCCGCAAGGACAGCACATCAGTCTGGGCGCCGTCGGCCATCTGGCCCATGAAGAAGACCCCCAGCCCATCGCCGCCATCATCGCGGACCTGCTGCGCTGACATGCAAAAAGGCCGCCGCAGTGTCCTGCGACGGCCCTGTTGTCAGATCCTGCCGGGATCAGTTCGCGGCAGGTGCTTCTTCTGCATCGGCATCGGTGGCCGCATCATCGGCACCAAAGGTCGCAAGGAAGGCATACAGATCGACGGCCTGTGCTTCCTCGCGGACCTGATAGGCCATCTTGCCACGCGCACGGCGGTCATCCAGTGCCGTGCGCAGGAAACCCGTCGGGTCCTGAACGTAGCCGACAAAGTTTGCTTCGTCCCATACGGCTTCTGTCTCGCCATAGGCGATCAGGCTGTCGCTATAGGCGAAACCTTCGACAGTGCCCGGCGAACGCCCGGCCACGCCATAAAGGTTCGGTCCGGTCTGTGCATTGCGGCCAGCCAGCACTTCGTCCGTGGCGGGGTCCTGCACGACGTGGCAGGCCACGCACTGGCGGTTGAACTGTTCTTCGCCTGCGGCCGCGTCACCAGTCGCGACCAGATCCTGTGCAAAAGCCGGCGCGGCAAGCGTCGACAGTGTCAGCACGAGTGTTGTAAATTTCATGGGTCTCTCCCTCATTCAAATCTTCTGTGACCGTAGGCCCCAGTCTTTGTTGAACCTAGCACCGCCAATCGCCGCGTCCAGTGGCCATTGCAGCCCCGGTCACCACGATCACGCGACCGCCTGCGACACGGCGCATTGACGCCACAGGGTCCGCAGCGCCGCCATCAGATGGTCGATATCCGCGTCGGTATGCAGGGGTGACGGGGTGAACCGCAGGCGTTCGGTCCCCTTTGGCACGGTGGGATAGTTGATAGGTTGCACATAGATATCCCACTCCTCCATCAGGTAATCGGCCAGCATCCGCGTCTTGACCGGGTCCTTGATCATGACGGGAACGATATGGCTGTCATTGTGCAGATGCGGGATGCCCGCACGGTCAAGCGCGTCACGCAGACGTGCGACCTGTCGCCGCTGCTGCTGGCGTTCGGTATCGGACTGTTTCAGATGCGCGATCGACACGCGTGCTGCGGCGGCGACCGCAGGGGGCAACGCGGTGGTAAAGATGAAACCGCTGGCAAAGCTGCGGATGAAATCACACAGGCTGGCGGACCCGGTGATATAGCCACCGACAACGCCGTAAGCCTTGCCCAGCGTGCCTTCGATCAGGGTGATCCGGTCGGCCACCCCTTCCTGTTCGCTGACACCACCGCCGCGGGGGCCATACAGTCCGACGGCATGCACCTCGTCCAGATAGGTCATCGCACCGTAACGTTCTGCCACCTCGACGATGGCGCGGATCGGGGCCACGTCACCGTCCATCGAATAGACGCTTTCAAAGGCCACGATCTTTGGCACATCGGCAGGCAGGGCGGCCAGTTTTGCTTCCAGATCGGCCACATCGTTGTGCCGCCAGATCACCTTGGTCGCGCGCGAATGGCGGATGCCCTCGATCATGCTGGCATGGTTGCCCGCGTCCGACAGGATCACACAATCCTTCAATCGGCTGCCCAGCGTGGACAGGGCCGCCCAGTTCGACACATAGCCACTGGTGAACAGCAGGGCCGCTTCCTTGCCGTGCAGGTCGGCAAGCTCTGCTTCCAGCAACAGATGGTCATGGTTGGTGCCTGAAATGTTGCGCGTGCCGCCTGCGCCCGTGCCGGTCCGCTGCACCGCCTCGCACATGGCGGCGATCACGTCGGGATGCTGGCCCATGCCTAGATAATCGTTGGAACACCACACGGTCACGTCGCGCACGACCCCGTCCTTGTAGTTGCCGGCCCGTGGAAACTTGCCGCACTGGCGTTCCAGTTCTGCAAAATAGCGATAGTTGCCGTCGCGCTTCAGCTGATCGATCTGGTCGTTGAACAGGGCATCAAAATCCATGGGTCTCACTTTCTGCATCTATCGTCGTTTGGGGCAGCATCCACCGCCAGAGTTTCGCATCCGGCAGCGGTATGACCATCAGCCAGTGTTCCAGAAGCGCCAGTGCCGACAGTGCGGTCAGCAAGGCGAACCCGGTTTCCGTCGCCGGGGTCTGCGTCGTCCACAACCGTTCCGCGCAGACCGCCAGAATGCCGGTCAGTGCCGTGATCGCGACCGGAAAGGCCAGCGTGACAGGGCCGCGGGTAAAATAGGTGGTCAGATGCGCCAGTTGCACCGGGACAAATTCCGTATTGATCCGCGGCACACCGAAATAGAGGTTCAGTTTGGCGCAGATCCGCGCCAGAAACAGCACCATATAGGTGGCCAGCGCCACATTGTTGACGGCCCCTTTCGACAGCAGGACAAGGGCCAGCGCGCCGCAGACCAGCGCCAGTTCATGATAGGCCACGGTGCCAAAGGCCCGGTTGAACCGTGCCCAGCCACGCAGACCCGGCGTGCAATCCGACCGGACCGGTCCGGTGACGACACCGGTCAGAAAGGCAAGCTCGATCCAGCCCCAGATCGCCAAGGCCCCCAGAAACGCCTGATAGACACCTGTCGTGGTATGGGTGTGCAGCGATGTGACAACCAGCCACCCCCCGACACCCAGCAACGGCAACCCGCCGATCGTGGCCCAAAGCGGGGCCGCGCCGCCCACCCGGTCCGCCAACCGCACGGTCAGCAGAATCGCACCGGTGGCGAACCACCAGACGAAAACGGCCAGAACAGCGGCGAACCAGGGCGCGTCCATCATGCTTCTTCTCGTCCCAAATATCCCGGGGGAGGCCGCAGGCCGGGGGCAGCGCCCCCAGACGACCCGGCACCAGACGCCCCGGCACCAGACGACACGACATCCGACAAAACGGGCCCAGACCCAAAGGCAGCGAGCCCGGCCATCAGTAAACCGGTTCCAGACGCGGGCTGTCAGGCACCGCGTTGCGTTGCACCGGGATCAACAGCAAACTGACAAAGTTCACAGCGGCCTTGGCGCGCCCCCCCAGCGACCGCAGTTTTCCGGCCATGCCGCCCTGCTTCATGCCGGCAACGATCTGTTCGTTGGCGGCCTGAATCCGGTCAAGCGTCGGCACCCAGCGCGGATGGTCGATGTCCAGCGTCATCGGAAACACCTGCCGGGTGATTTCGGATGTCTTGCGGAACACTTCCTGCCCGTACCACGCAGGGTCCACCCCCAGTGCGGCGTGGAACGCGGGCCGCTGGTGATCGCGCACCCACATGGTCGCAAAGACGGCGGTCAGAAAGAACTTGATCCACAGTTTGTTGGTAAAGCTCTGGGTCAGTTTCGGATCGGTTTTCATCAGCAGGGCAAAAGCCTCGCCGTGGGAAAACTCGTCGTTGCACCATTCGCGGAACCATTTGAAAATCGGGTGGAACCGCTTTTCGGGATGCGCTTCAAGATGGCGATAAATCGTGATGTAGCGGGCGTAGCCGATTTTTTCGCTCAGATAGGTGGCGTAATAGATGAATTTCGGCCGGAAGTAGGTGTATTTCTTGGCCTGCGTCAGAAAGCCAAGGTTCACGGCGATGCCCGCCTCGCGCAGCGCATCGTTGATAAAGCCTGCGTGCCGCGCCTCGTCGCGGGCCATCAGCTGGAACAGGGTCGTGATGTCCTCGTTCGATCCGCGCCGCTTCATTTCCTTGTAAAGCACACAGCCTGAAAATTCCGCCGTGCAGGACGAAATCAGGAAATCAATGAATTCGGCCTTCAGTTTCGGTTCCATCCCGTCCCAGTCAACGTGATCCCAGTCGGCGGTCTTCTTGAAATGACCCTTGTTGGGATCGGCCTTCATCTGGGCGATCAGGCGGTCCCATTCGGCCCGCACCGGGGTCACGTCGATGGCGTCCATCTCTGCAAAGTCGGTGGTATAGAACCGCGGCGTCAGCAGGGTGTTCTGCATCGCCACGCGCGTCGCGTCCTCGTTGGTCAGGGGCGGCAGCGCCTCTTGAGCGGCGATGGCCTCTTCTGCGGTGGCGGCGTCGGATGAATGCATGTTCACGACAGGGCCTCTTCGGAGAATGAGAATTCGCACAGTTCCATGAATTCAAAATCCCCGGTGGCACGGGTCCACATCTGTTCCAGCGTGCTGGCGCGGGTGATCACGGCGGTGCGCTGTTCCTCGACCAGCTCGCCGAAGGCAGCCATGATTTCCGGGCCCTGCACCTGCACCACGTCGCCGGGATTGACGGTGGTGCCGTCATCGAACCGGACGTGGGCGGACAATTCCTCGAACCGGTGACTGATTGTCACGGTGCAGGGGGCTGTTTCGCGTTCCCTTGTAAAAAATCCCATGTGCGTTCCCTTTCACATTTGTTCCGCACGGTGGCTAACCGGTGCAGAGCGGGTAATTCAGTTCAGCAACCGCGCGAATGCGGCCACGTTGTCGGCACCATAACCGATCAGGGCGATATCCATTCCCGTGGATTTGTCCCTGATCGACAGGGTGCCGTTTTCATGTCGGTGCAGCTGCACCGGATCAGCGACGGGCAGGTTTGCCGTGGCCCGCTTGCGTTCGACGACGCGGCCCATGACACCGATGAAACCGGCCTTGTCCGCGTCGGACATGGCCAGCACTGTGCCAGCCGTATCCTGCACAGCATAGGCCCCATTTCGGTTTCCGATGAGTACAATATCAAGTGTCTGCACTACTGGCGACACGGCGACGACGCCCGCACGGGGCGCGTCCGTCAGGCGCGACACGGTTGCCAGACCCAATGTGCCGATCATCAGGGCAAACATGGCGACAACCAGGGCGCGGGGCACCATTTCTTCTGATGCGTTATTGTGGATGCGGGTGGCGGTCCGGGTCATGGCGATCACTCCGCTGCTAGGGCGTGGGGCTGCGGCGCGTCGTGCCGGGCCACGGTGGGTTGCGACAGGCGCGTTTCTGCGGCGTCCGCAAACAGGCGCGCGACGTTCTGCGCATCGTCGATGCAGCGCAGCGCCGCCTGCGTCCGGTTGATGTGACCCGGCCGGATGTGCGGCCATGTCATCAGGTAGGACAGGCGTGTGTCAAGCGGCAGCAGGAACGCCAGCGTGCCGGTGCCCCCCTTGCGCAGATCCAGTTGCGCCGTCTCGATCTGGGAATAGGGCAGGTTCAGGGTCATGGTCAGCGCCGCGCCGATCCGCATGCCGACCCGCTTGTTCGTCAGCGTATAGACGGTGGCGCGCGATTGCACCCACGCCAGACCGTAAAGCAGCGCACATACAAAGGCGCCCACGATGATAAAAGGCGTCGCCAGCACGGCGGACCCTGCCAGTGATGTGTCAGCGGCGGACACGCCGAACCGCCAGACGGCCAGCAGCGCGAAATAGCCTGCCACCCATTTGGCGTGAAACGCCTCGATCCAGAGCCGGCGGGCATTGGGGCTGCCCTGCCAGATGATGTGTTCGTCACGCGGCAATGCCTCTGGCAGACCGCGGACCGGTTCAAATTTGAAATCGTCGTGGTGCATGTCGTCTTCCCTTTCCTGCGGTGGGCCGACCACGTTGGCTGAACGTGGCCGGCCGTTGACTCAGAGAACCGTGCCGGACCGCGCGGGCGAGGCATAAAGCGTGCCGCCGGCGACGTAGGCCATGATCTTTTCTTCTTCGAGCAAGGTCACCTGATCGGCGGCCTTGATGGTCGGGATCCCCGCCCAGTTATGGGCATAAAGCGCGCGGACGCGGACGCGGTCGGACATGATCCGGGCCATCGTCATCGGGATCAGACGGGTCTGACCCGATCCTTCGGGGTTCAGGTCGATGACCAGATAACGCACCAGTTGTTCCGGCACGTCGATCCACATGTCGGTGATCCGGCCCACGACCTCTCCGTCGCCCCCGACAACCGGCAGACCACGCGGGTCGCGGCCCATGGAGACATGGAAATCGGTCAAGGCGGCCATCGGACGGATCTTGACGTGCCCATGCGCATCCAGTTCCGGCACGTCGCGGCGCGGTGCCCATGCGGCAGGACCGACACCGTCAACCATCGGATCACCCGTGGGAATCCACGGCGAACCAGAGGCCTGCGACGACGGCGCCAGTGCCAGATCGGTGCGCATATGCGCCGCCTCAAAGGCGAGGCTGGGCACCGTCACTTCACCGCGGTTGTCGCGCAGGATGAATGTCTTGGGCGTGGGCAGAGGCCAAAGGCTTTCGTTCGCCGGGATGTCGTCCTTGTCATTGCGCAAGGGATAGCCTTCGCGCATGTTTTCGCGCTGAAGGTAGATCACGAGACCGGCAAAAAAGATCCAGAACATGTAAAGCGCGACCTGCGCCAGATCGACATTGCCAAAAAATGTGACGCCAAGCATGGGGTTAGTCCTTTCAGGTGGGGAAGTCGGACAGCTGCAGCTTGCCCGCTTGCCCTGTATTCATGGCCTTTGCCCGCACCAGCGGACCAAGGACAATGAGGGTGATGAACAGAAGGGCGATTTCGGTGTGATAGACGACCGAATAGCCGGTGGCAGGCGTGGCGAGCGCCTCTGACAGCATGCCGTTCCCGGCGGCATGGTTGACGAGGTCGCGGATCGCGCCCCCGGCGAAAATCGAAAGCCCGGCCCCGGTGGCCTGTGCAGCCCCCCAGGCACCCAGCGCAAGCCCGCGCCCGGCGGCCCCGGCAGCGGGCATTGTCATGGCAGCCGTCAGGGTTGAAATCCCAAACAGACCGCCACCGAACCCAATGAGCGTGGCGCCGACGAAAAACATCGGCGTAGACCCAAGCGGGGCTGCAAAGATGACGCAACAAAACGCGACCAACCCGGCCAGAATGCCACGGGAAGCCATCCGCATCGGGTCAGTGGCCATGGCAAGCCAGCGCGCGGCCATCGCAAACCCGATCAGCGCGCCACCGGCCCAGCAGGCGGTCAGCAGGGTCGTGGCCGAAACGGACAGACCCAGAATTTCACCGCCATAAGGTTCCAGCAACACGTCCTGCATGTTGAAGGCCATGGTTCCCACGAACACCACCGCCAACAACCGCCCGGCGTCACCGCCACGGGTCAGATCGGCCCAGGCAGCCCTGAATGTGGGGCCGGGGGCCGCGCGTTCGGCCTTGGTCATGGGGTTGACGTGTTCCTGCTTCCACAGGGCAATGACATTCAGCACCAGCGTGACGACGGCGGTGCCCTGCACCACCTGCACCAGCCGCAAGGCGGAATAGTCCCGCAGCAAGGCACCGATCACCAGCGCCGCAATGGCCATGCCGACAAGGTGCATCACATACAGCAGCGCCACGACCTTGGGCCGTGTTTCCTCTGTCGCGCGGTCAGCGGCCAGCGCCAGACCAGCGGTCTGGGTCATGTGCATGCCGATTCCGGTCAGCAGAAACGCAAGCCCGGCACCGACATAGCCAGCCCAATCCGCATCGATGGCCCGGTCGCCCGCCAGCACCAGCAGGGCCATCGGCATGATTGCCAGCCCGCCGAACTGCCACAGGGTGCCGAACCACAGATAGGGAATGCGTTTCCAGCCGATCGCACTGCGGTAGTTGTCGGATTTGAACCCCATCAGCGCCCGGAACGGCGCGACCAGCACGGGAATGGCGATCATCGCGGCCACCAGCATCGCGGCGATGTTCAGTTCCACGATCATGACGCGGTTCAGCGTCCCCAGCAGCATCACGCTGGCCATGCCCACCGACACCTGAAACAGGCTCAGCCGCAGCAGTTGGCGCAGCGGCAGATCGACGCTTGCGGCATCTGCAAAGGGCAGCGCCTTCAACGACAGTTTTTTCAGGGCGTTGGCCTTGACGATCATCTGCGGTCATCCCGAAAGGTGTAGGCGGTTGAAATATAAAAACCCGACGTGACCCGAGAGACCTCGATCAATTGCCCGGCCACGTTTGCGGCCAGCAGTGCCGCACGGATGCCTTGGGCCGCATGCGGGACCATCTGGGGGCTGCGATCCGCACGCGGAAACAGCTTGCCCACGCGGAACATCGCCATCAACAGCGGCGTGCGCGGCGGCAGGGTAAAGGCAAAGGTGCCGCTGATCCGCGGCCCGGCGCGCCCCAGAACCTGCCCGATGTCCGCGGCAGAATAATAGATCATCGAATCCATCGCGATGGCGTGATCAAAGGTGCCCACGACCGATTCCAGCATGTCGCCCGCGACCCATGTGATCCGCCCGGCCAGATGGGCCGGCATCCGCTTTTGCGCGATGTCGATCAGGGCGGGCGAGATATCGACGCCCACCACCTGTGCCCCGCGTTCGGCCAGCGCCACCGACGCCGCCCCCGTGCCGCATCCCGCATCCAGCACCCGGCACCCCGTCAGATCGGCGGGCAGTTGCGCCAGCAGCAGATCGCGCATCCGGTCGCGGCCCGCGCGCACAGTGGCGCGGATACCGCTGACCGGCGCGTCCGATGTCAGCCGCGCCCAGACCTGGGTCGCGCTGCGGTCAAAGTAGTCTTCGACCCGGTCACGGGTGGCCGCATAGTCCTGCATCAATCGAACCCCAGCAGTTCAAAGATTTCGCGGTCCGGCAGGCAGGACGGTGCCATAGGCAAGGTGCCGTTCCACAGGGTTTCCGCCAAACGCATGTATTCCTTGCGGACCTGCACGATCTCTTCGTCATCGGGCATTTCGAACAGGGTCTTCTTCTTCAGGCGCGACCGCCGGATCGCATCCAGATCGGGCATATGCGCCAACCGGTTGAACCCGACCGTGCGGCAATAGCGGTCAACCTCGTCGGTGTCCTTGCTGCGATTGGCGACACAGCCGGCCAGCCGCACCTTGTAGTTGCTGGATTTGGCCTGCACCGCCGCAATGATCCGGTTCATCGCATAGATGCTGTCGAAATCGTTGGCCGTCACGATCAGTGCCCGGTCCGCATGCTGCAAGGGGGCAGCAAAACCGCCGCAGACCACGTCGCCCAGCACGTCAAAGATGACGACGTCGGTATCTTCCAGCAGGTGATGCTGCTTCAGCAGCTTGACCGTCTGGCCCACGACATAGCCGCCGCATCCGGTGCCGGCCGGCGGTCCGCCTGCCTCGACACATTTCACACCGTTGTAGCCGGTGAACACGAAATCCTCGGGCCGCAGCTCCTCGGCATGGAAATCCACGTCCTTCAGGATGTCGATCACCGTGGGCACCAGCGTGCCCGTCAGGGTAAAGGTGCTGTCATGCTTGGGGTCACAGCCGATCTGCAGCACCCGTTTGCCCAGGTGCGAAAAGGCCGCCGACAGGTTGGAACTGGTTGTCGATTTGCCGATGCCGCCCTTGCCATAGACGGCAAAGACCTTGGCCCCCTCGATCTGGGTTTCGGCGTCCTGATGGACCTGGACAGAGCCTTCGCCG
>JBBREW010000018.1:0-15802 GCA_038225335.1 Rhodobacterales bacterium | reverse complement strand
GGGGTGGGATTCACAAGCTTGGCGATTTCTGTCTCTATCGAGCAATGGTCAAGCCACCCTCTCATGCCCTCAATGGTCTGTCGAATTCCGATCTGAAAGCACTTGTGCTGGAGCTGCTTGGCGAAGTTGCTTCTCTGAAGCAGACCGTCGCCGAACAGCGCGATGAGATTGCCCGGCTGAAAGGTCTGAAGGGCCGGCCGGATATCAAGCCCGGCAAGCCTAGCGGAATGGAAGAGGCCAGCAAGCAGAAGGCTGGCCCGGGTGGCGCTGGAGAGCGCCGGGGACGCGGCAAGAAGAAACACGCACCGGGCATCATCGATGATCGTGTCATTGAAGCCGAGGTTCCGGAGGGCTCCCGCTTCAAGGGGTATCAAGGTTTTCTCGTTCAGGATCTGGTGTTCCAGCCGACGGTGATCCGGTTCCGGCGGGAGCGCTGGGTCACGCCGGATGGACGCACCGTGGTGGCACCGCTGCCGGACGGCATCGACGGCCATTTCGGGCCACATCTGCGCCGCTTCGTTCTTGCCCAGTATCATCAGGGGCAGGTCACTGTGGCGCGGATGGTCACGCTGCTTGACGCGATCGGCATCACGATCTCCAAGCGCCAGGTGGTGCGGTTGCTGATCGATGGGAAAGACGGCTTCGTGGAGGAAGCGCGCGATGTGTTGCGCGCCGGCCTCGAAACGGCTGCCTGGGTGACGGTCGATGATACCGGGGCGCGTCACAAGGCCACGAATGGGGTCTGCACCCAGATCGGCAATGATCACTTCGCCTGGTTTGGCACGACCGGCTCGAAGAGCCGCCTGAACTTCCTAGAACTGCTGCGCGCCGGTCATAAAGATTACGTGATCAATGCCGAGGCGCTGGCCTATATGCGCCGCCGTTCACTCAGCAGTCCGGTAATCCGGCTGCTGGCCGAAGCGGACGACAAGCAGTTTGCCGATCAGGCAGCCTGGCAGGCGCATCTGGACCGGCTTGGCATCAATGCGCTCAAGGTCGCGCCCGATCCCACGCAGATTGCCACCGAGGGCGCGCTTTGGGGCAGCGTCAAGGCGCATGGCCTGCTTGGCGCCACAGTGATCGTCAGCGACGATGCCGGCCAGTTCAATGTCGGCCGGCACGCATTATGCTGGGTCCACGCAGAACGGCTTGTCCACAAACTTAACACCTTCACCGCGCAGCACCGCCTCGCCCAGCAGCAACAACGTAAGCTGATCTGGCGTTACTACGACGCCCTCAAGGCGTATTGCCGGGATCCCGACCCGAAACGCAGGGCCGCCTTGCGGGCCAGATTCGACAGAATCTTCCGACGCCGCACCGGCTTCGTCACCCTCGACAAGCTGCTGGCCCGACTCCACGCCAACAAGGCCGAATTGCTGATGGTGCTCGACCGCCCGGAGATCCCGCTCCACACCAACGGTTCCGAAAACGACATTCGGTGCCAGGTCACCAAACGCAAGGTCAGTGGTGGCACCCGCAGCGATATCGGCCGCGATTGCCGCGACACATTCCTGTCGCTGGTCAAGACATGCAACAAGCTCGATGTCTCTTTCTGGGACTATCTCGGCGCCAGATTGCACATCGGCGGAGCCCAGCCCGTGCCATACCTTCCCCAAATCGTCCGCCACCGCTGCCACGCAGTTTGAGCGAACAATAAACACTGCGCCTCAAACGCATAGCGGGCCATGTTGCCCGCAGTTTTGCTCCTGTTACAGATTACGAACCCAACATGTTGAGTCTACAAAGCCTTCGCGGGATCTTTACCCCGATTTCGAGACAACTTTGCCCCGATTTACAACACCCTCAGTGGGTCCAGACGCCCCGGCGGTTGGTGGCAAAGTTTTCGCCGTAGCCACCGGCCCGGATGTTGGCGGTGCGGGATTGGGGGTCGGTCACGACCGCGTCGATCCCGTTGTCCTTCGCGTAATCCAGCGCAGCCTGCTTGGTGTCGAAGGTCAGGCGCACCTGACTTTGCGTATCGGTGGAACTGGTCCAGCCCATCAGGGGGTCGATTTCTCTTGCGCTGTCGCGGACGAAATCCAGCACCCAGACACGCGACTTTGCAGTGCCGGACGACATCGCTGTCTTGGCGGGGCGATAGATGCGGGCCTGCATGGCGACTCCTTGTGCTGAACGCATCCGTTATCCGCAAATCACAGGGCAAGGGCAAGGGCGTTGACGCCGCAGATCGCCCTGTCCCGCGCCCTGCTTGGGTTGCTTTGCGGGCCGTCGGGGTTGATCCCATGCGGTGTCAGGCGCATCTATAGGGTCTGCCGCCCAAAGGATGCCCCATGGCCTATGCCCAGACCGACAAACGCGACCTGACCGACGCCGCCTATCTGTCCAATCCGGCACCCAATGTGCGGACGCGGGAAAAGATGGAAGGCGGGCGCAAGTTTGTCCTCAAGACGGAATTCGAACCTGCGGGCGATCAGCCGAAGGCCATCGTGGAGTTGTCGGCAGGGGTGCGCAACGGCGAACGCGATCAGGTGCTGCTGGGGGCGACGGGAACCGGCAAGACCTTTACCATGGCCAAGATCATCGAGGAAACCCAGCGGCCTGCCATCATCCTTGCCCCGAACAAGACGCTTGCGGCACAGCTTTACGGCGAATTCAAAGGCTTTTTTCCCGATAACGCCGTCGAATACTTTGTCAGCTATTACGACTATTACCAGCCAGAAGCCTATGTCGCGCGGTCGGATACCTATATCGAAAAAGAATCCCAGATCAACGAACAGATCGACCGCATGCGCCATTCCGCGACGCGGGCCCTGCTGGAACGCGATGATGTGATCATCGTGGCGTCGGTGTCGTGCATCTATGGCATCGGGTCCGTCGAAACCTATGGCGCGATGACGCAGGACATTCACGCGGGCAAATCCTATGACCCGCGCAAGATCATGGCAGACCTGATTGCCCAGCAATACCGCCGCAATGATGCGGGCTTTCAGCGTGGCTGTTTCCGCGTGCGCGGCGACAGTCTGGAAATCTGGCCGGCCCACCTTGACGACCGGGCGTGGCGGCTCAGCTTCTTTGGTGAAGAGCTTGAATCGATTACCGAATTCGATCCGCTGACCGGGGAAAAAACCGATACTTTTGCAAAAATCCGCGTCTACGCCAACAGCCACTATGTCACGCCGAAGCCCACGATGCAGCAGGCCGTCATCGGCATCAAGAAAGAGCTGCGGATGCGGCTGGACCAGTTGGTGAACGAAGGCAAGCTGCTGGAAGCGCAGCGGCTGGAACAGCGGACCAATTTCGATCTGGAAATGCTGGAGGCGACCGGCGTGTGCATCGGGGTCGAGAAGTATTCCCGCTACCTCACCGGCCGCGCACCGGGAGAGCCGCCCCCCACCCTGTTCGAATTCATCCCCGACAATGCCATCGTTTTCGCCGATGAATCCCACGTCAGCGTGCCCCAGATCGGCGGCATGTACAAAGGCGATTACCGACGCAAATTCACGCTGGCGGAACACGGGTTCCGCCTGCCGTCCTGCATGGACAACCGCCCGCTGAAGTTCGAGGAGTGGGACGCCATGCGGCCCCAATCGGTCTTTGTCAGTGCCACCCCCGCCGCGTGGGAGTTGGAACAGACGGGCGGCGTGTTCACCGAACAGATCATCCGGCCCACCGGGCTGATCGACCCCCAGATCGAAATCCGCCCGGTTGACATGCAGGTCGATGATCTGCTGGACGAGGTGCGCAAGGTGTCCGCCGCCGGTTACCGCACGCTTGTGACGACCCTGACCAAACGCATGTCAGAGGATCTGACCGAATACATGCACGAACAGGGCATCCGCGTGCGCTACATGCACTCTGACATCGACACGATCGAACGCATCGAAATCCTGCGTGACTTGCGGCTGGGGGCGTTCGACGTGCTGATCGGCATCAACCTGCTGCGCGAGGGGCTGGATATCCCCGAATGCGGGCTGGTGGCAATTCTGGATGCCGACAAGGAAGGGTTCCTGCGGTCGGAAACCTCTCTGGTGCAGACCATCGGGCGGGCGGCGCGGAACGCCGAGGGGCGTGTCATCATGTATGCCGACCGGATCACCGGCAGCATGGAACGCGCGATGAAGGAAACCGAACGCCGCCGCACCCGGCAAACGGCGTATAACGTCGAACACGGCATCACCCCGACGACGGTCAAGAAGAACGTCGAGGATATCCTTGCGGGTCTTTACAAAGGCGACGTGGACATGAACCGCGTCACCGCCAAGGTGGACCGCCAGGGGTCCAACATGAAGGCCGTGCTGGACGGGCTGCGCACGGACATGCGCAAGGCCGCCGAGAATCTGGAATTCGAAACCGCCGCCCGCCTGCGCGACGAGCTGAAGCGGCTGGAGGCGGTCGAGCTGGCCATTGCCGACGATCCGCTCGCGCGCCAGCAGGCGGTCGACAAGGCGGTCGAGGACAGCACAAAGGCGTCGGGTCGGTCCACCGGCGGACGCGGCGGGATGCGCGGCGGCAAATCGCGTTACGGTGGCAAGAAACGCTGATACCTTCGGGCCTGCGACACCCCGTGGCGCCGCAGGCCCGCAATTATCGTTAGGACCGGCAGGCGTCCTAGACGCGGTCGCGGCGGTCGGATTTGCCGGATATCGCCTTGATCAAGGCGACCAGCAACACCGCGCCGACCACGCCGATGACAAGGATCACCAGCAGACCCGCGCCGATGGCCGCCGTCACGCCCAGCAGGGCCAGTATGAATGGCAATGCGATCGCACCCAAGATGCCGGCAATGATGTATTTTGCCTTGTTGCCCCCCGTGACGACAGCGGCGATCAACCCTGCCACCAGCCCGATCACGGCCAAAAGGATGATCGCGCCCCAGCCAATGACCTGCAAGACCGTGTCCATATGCATCTCCGATTCCATGTTCAATTCTCCTGATATCTGGCAAGGCGGGCTGGCCGGGACGGCCTGTGCCCCACCCCATGCCGCGACCATGCCCGCTGTCGCCCTGATCGCAACACCAGTCTTGCCAGCCCGCGGGATCGGGGCCAAGCCTTTATCAACCTTTGGCGCGCCCGACGGTCCTGCCAGCGCGTGTTTTGCATCGCCATGGCCTCCACTGCGACTCTGATCGTCTGGCCAGACACCGGGGACAGGTCGCGGTCAGCGGCTGAGGGATGGGTCACAGCTGCAGGATGGGGGCACCCTCTTGCCAGCGGCCCTTGACCAGAAACCCGCGATTGCCGATGGCCGGGAATTGCAACTTCCAATCCAGAAAACGGTCATTCGTCACCACCCGCGCGCCGATCCTGACCGCATGTTCCAGCAAAACAGGATCGGCAGGCTCTCCTCTGTCGACGACGGTGACATGCGCGGCAGGCAGGGACAGCATCTCTGCCAGCTCTGCCGCGTTCATGAACCGGTCGGCCAGTTTGTAGCCCGCGTTGGCATCGAAATAAACGTGGGGCCGTTCGCCCTTGTCGATCAGCGCCTTGATGACGCGGCCCAGAACCAGCGCCGACGGATCGCCGTTCCAGTGCATCACGTTGGATCCGTCGACCACCACCGTCGGCACAGGGGTGATGCCCGCACCCCTGTCCCGTCGCGCGGGGGCGGTACCGGGCGGCCGCCCGCGACGCCGTCGGCCGGGCAACAGTCCCAGCAGCCCCCAAAGCAGGCCTAATGCCAGGAACACCAGTGTCAGCAGGCCCAGCCCGCGCAGCATATCCGGGTCCATGCCGCCCACCGCCAGCAAGACAAACAAGGTGGCGCACGCCATACCGATACGCATTGGGGGGTCAGCCTTTGCCTTTCCAAGGCACCATGACCCGTTCCAGCCAGCGGATGCCCATATCAATGGTGAACCCGACCACGCCGATCAGGATGACACCCATCAACACGATATCCGTGTTCTGGAATTTGGACGCAACCATGATCATCATGCCCGCGCCCTTTTGTGCGGCGACCAGTTCGGCGGCGACGACCGTGCCCCAGCAGACCCCCATGGCCACCCGCGCACCGGTAAAGATGTCGGGCAGGCTGTTGGGGATGATGACATGGCGCATGATCTGCCAGCGGCTGGCCCCCAAAGAGTAGGCCGCATGCACCTTTGATATCCGCACGCCCGACACGCCCGAACGCGCGGCAATGGCCATGATCCACACGGCGGCCAGAAACAGCAGGATGATCTTGCCCGTCTCGCCGATCCCGGCCCAGATGATGACCAGTGGGATCAGCGCCAGCGGCGGCACCGGGCGCATGAATTCCACAATCGGATCGAACCAGCCCCGGAACCACCCGCTCAGCCCCATGGCATAGCCAAGCGGGATGCCCACGATGGCCCCCAACAGGAACCCCACCACAACCCGGAACAGCGAAAACCCAAGGTGTTCCAGCAAGGTCGCGCCGCGAAACCCGGTGGTGGCGATGGTCACGGCCTGCGCCCAGACCGCCTCCGGGGGCGGCAGCCAGATCGCCTCCATCTGCCAGCCGCCCGAAGGCTGGATGTTCAGCGTGCCCTTTGGCGTCATCGCGACCCGGCCAAAGGACGTGCGCAGGGCCTCTCCCGGTGCGATAGCGCGGCCGTTGATCGCGGTGATCCGGGCACCGTCGTCTATGGTTGTTTCATCATTGTCGGCGGCCCGCAAAAGCGCGCTGCGATAGGCGCCGATTGCGATGGAATCGTTGCGCGCCAGCCCGGTGCCGGGATCGACGACCGGATCATCGGTGGCCTGATCCGCCGGATGCACCAGCACCGTGACGGTCGCATCGCCGCTGCGCCCGTCGGGGACGGTCAGCGTATAGGTAAAGCTGTCGGTGCCGAGGAACGGTCCCGGCACATGCAGCACAGCGGGCAACAACCGCGATCCGGTGAACGCCGCCCAGAGGGCAAAGATCAGAAACACACTGATGACCGACGCCGCCGTATTGGACGCAACTGCGGATTCGTCGCCAAAGGTGACGGTTTTCAGCGGCCCCCGGTCACCGACACGCTGCATCACCCGGCGCAAGGCCGTCCAGATCAGCATCAGCCCCAGAATCAGCGCGACATAGCCCGCGATCCAAGGCACCGCCCCGCCCACAGCCCGCAAAACCCCCAGCAGTTCCGCCCAGAGCGCGCCCAGCACAGCCATCAGCCCCCTGCCCCGCTGCCCATGATATCTTCTTCCATGTCCCAGATCATGCCCAGAATCTCGTCCCGGGTGGTGGCAAAGGCCGGGTCGCGTTTCACCGCGCGCAGATCGCGACCCACGCCCATATCCGCAAACGGCAGGCGGTATTCCTTGTGGATGCGCCCCGGTCGCGGGGCCATCACGATCAGGCGTTCGCCCAGCAACAGCGCCTCTTCGACGCTATGGGTGATCAGGATGATGGTCTTGCCGGTTTCCTTCCACAGCTTCAGCACAAGGCTTTGCATCTTTTCGCGGGTCAGCGCATCCAGCGCGCCCAAAGGCTCGTCCATCAGGATCACATCGGGTTCATTGGCCAGACAGCGGGCAAGGGCCACCCGTTGCTGCATGCCGCCCGACAGTTCATAGACCGCCTTGTCCTTGAAATCGCGCAGCCCCACGACATCCAGCAGATGATCCACGATCGCCGCCTTGGGTCCTGCGGCCATCCCTTTCATCCGGGGGCCGAACCCCACATTCTGCCGCACATCCATCCATTCGAACAGCGCGCCCTGCTGAAAAACCATCCCCCGGTCAGGGCCGGGGCCGTGCACCGTCGCACCGTTCAGCGTGATCTGCCCCGACGTGGGCGCCAGAAACCCTGCCACGATGTTCAGCAGGGTGGTCTTGCCGCACCCGGAGGGTCCAAGCACACTCAGCAATTCGCCGGGGGCCAAGGTCAGGCTGATGTCCTGCAAGGCTTGGACCGACGCGCCCTGCGGTGTTTGAAACCGCATGGACAGGCCCTCAATCTTTAATCCGGTCAAACCGCCGCTCCTGCTGGGGATGCAGCGCAGGGGCCAAGGCCACCCGCGCCGCACTGTCGGTCACATCTCGGCTGCGGCAGCAAGCGGTGCGGTGTTCACCGTCGCTTCATAACTGTCGAGTGCGCTGCTGATCGACCCCGCATCGACGAACACCTGTGCCACGCCCTGCATGAAGCTTTGCGCGCCGCCACCCAGCCAGGTCTCTTCCAACTGATCATCGACCCCCGGAAACACGAAACTCGCCATCGTTTCGCGCACCGCATCCTCGTCCATGCCGGAATCCTGTGCGATGACGGGGATCATCTCTTCGACCATCTCGCCGCTGTTCCAGTCGGCATTGGCCTGCGCCGTCACCGCCAGAAAGCTGGCGACCAATTCGGGGTTTTCCGCGACAAAGGCCGCTGGCGCGCTGGTCACATCGAACACAAGGATGCCAAGCGCCTCTTTTTCCGCACCGGTCAACAGGACATTGCCGTGTTCAAGCGCCCGGCGCAGGGACCCGCCCCAGCCGCACATCATGTCGACGGCACCTTGGGCGATGGCTGCGGCCCCATCCGGCGGGGCCATGTCCACGACCTCCATCGCGGCGGGATCGACGCCGAAATGTTCCATCTGCCGCAAGAACCCGTAATGCGCCGCAGTCCCAAGCGGCACCGCGACCTTCTTGCCGACCAATTCGCCCGCGCTGTCCTTGTCGATCTCCAGCGCGCTTGCGACAACGCAGTTGTCATTGTCGGCATAGCTGACGGCCACGTCGATGGCCTGCAGGTCCTGCCCGGCGCTGGTCGCCACGACAAAGGGCGGGACGCCCTGACTGACGGCGATCTGGACGTCGCCCGACGCCATCGCGGCGGACATCGCGGTGCCGGTGTCAAAGCTGACCCAGGTCACGGGCACGCCCAGCGCGGTGTCATACGTGCCTTGCACCTTTGCGTATTCGAACGGCATCGGCCATTCCAGAAAATAGGCAACCGTGATGCCTTCGGCCTGTGCGGCGACCTGACCTGCGCTGAACAGCGCCAGCACGGTGCCGACACTTGCCACAGCGGTCCGGCGCAGATGTGTTCGAAAGTGTGTCATGCAAATTCTCCCGGTTTTCAGACAGCCCAGGGCACGGGCCGAAAAATGCGCGGATTGCCCCCGCGTCATGCCAACCACAGCTAATCACAGGCCACCCCGATCTGGCCAGCGGTTCGACGGGGTCGAATGGCGAATGTCGCATCCGGCCGCGCGCGCGTCGCCTGCTGTGCCGCAAAATCCGGCGCCGCGTTGCAATCTCTTGCAAAGCGGGTGCGCCCCCCGCAAGACTGTCTTACCCCGCATTCGCACCTTGACCGGATTGTCCCATG
The DNA here is from genome assembly GCA_038225335.1 of Rhodobacterales bacterium. Lineage (GTDB taxonomy): Bacteria > Pseudomonadota > Alphaproteobacteria > Rhodobacterales > Rhodobacteraceae > Loktanella. The sequence continues at coordinate 6,559 of JBBREW010000018.1, read as the reverse complement.
AACCAGCACACCATGTCCAACGACCCCGCCGCCGTCATTGCCGCCGACCGCGCCCATGTCTGGCACCACCTGATCCAGCACAAGCCGTTCGAAACCGTCGACCCCCGCATCATCGTCGAAGGACGCGGCCTGCGGGTCTGGGACATCAAGGGCCGCGAACATATCGACGCCGTGTCCGGGGCCGTCTGGACCGTGAACGTGGGCTACGGGCGCAAGCGGATCGCCGATGCGGTCGCGGCACAGCTGACCAAGATGTGTTTCTTCGCAGGCGCCTCGGGCACCATTCCCGGCGCGCAGTTCGCCGAAATGCTGGTCGCCAAGATGCCGGGCCTCGACCGCGTCTATTACGCCAACTCCGGGTCAGAGGCGAACGAGAAGGCCTTCAAGATGGTGCGCCAGATCGCGCACAAGCATCATGGCGGGCGCAAGCACAAGATCCTGTTCCGCGAACGCGACTATCACGGCACGACCATCGCCAATCTGTCGGCGGGGGGACAGGCCGAACGGAACGCGCAGTATGGCCCCTTCACCCCCGGTTTCGTGCAGGTGCCGCATTGCCTTGAATACCGCCGTCAGGATGGCATGACCGATGCGCATTACGGCACCCGCGCCGCCGACGCGATAGAAGAGGTGATCCTGCGCGAAGGCCCCGACACCATCGGTGCGCTGTGCCTTGAACCGATCACCGCCGGTGGCGGCATCGTTACCCCGCCGCAAGGCTATTGGGACCGCGTTCAGCAGATCTGTGCGAAATACGACATCCTGCTGCACATCGACGAGGTGGTCTGCGGGCTGGGCCGCACCGGCACATGGTTCGGCTACCAGCACTACGGCGTCCGGCCCGATATCGTCACGATGGCCAAGGGCGTGGCCTCCGGCTATGCCGCGATTTCGTGCTGCGTCACCACCAATGCCGTGTTCGAGCAGTTCAAGGATGACACCGATCCGCTGTCCTATTTCCGCGACATCTCGACCTTCGGGGGCTGCACCGCCGGTCCCACTGCCGCGATCGAGAATATGGCCATCATCGAAGAAGAAGGCCTGCTTGAAAACTCTGCCACCATGGGCATCCATCTGAAAAACAACCTCCATGCCCTGATGGAAAAGCATGCGGTGATTGGCGATGTGCGGGGTCAGGGCCTGTTCTGCGGCGCGGAACTGGTGACGGACCGCACGACCAAGGACCCGCTGAACGAAAAACAGGTGGGCGCCATCGTGGCCGACTGCATGGCGCAGGGTGTCATCATCGGGGCCACCAACCGGTCCGTGCCGGGTTTCAACAACACCCTGCTGTTCGCGCCCGCCCTGATTGCCACCACGGACGACATCGACCAGATCACCGATGCGGTCGACCGCGCCCTGACCCGCGTGCTGGGCTAGGTCCCTTTCTTCTCGTTCGAAATATCCCGGGGTTCGGGGCAGCGCCCCGCACCGGTTTTTGACAAAAAACCGGCCCTGTCCCGCCGCCCCGAGCCCGAAAGCGCCCGCGATGAAAATGACCACCGAAGAAGCCTTTGTGAAAACCCTTCAGATGCATGGCATCAATCAGGCGTTCGGCATCATCGGGTCCGCGATGATGCCGATCTCTGACATCTTTCCCGATGCGGGCATCACCTTCTGGGACTGCGCCCACGAAGGATCGGCGGGCATGATGGCGGACGGCTATACCCGCGCGACGGGCGCCATGTCTATGATGATCGCCCAGAACGGCCCCGGCATCACCAACTTCGTGACCGCCGTCAAGACCGCCTATTGGAACCACACACCCCTGCTGCTGGTCACGCCGCAGGCCGCCAACCGGACCATCGGTCAGGGCGGATTCCAAGAGGTCGCGCAGATGAACCTGTTTGCCGATATGGTCGCCTATCAAGAGGAGGTCCGCGATCCCACCCGCATCGCCGAAACGCTGAACCGGGTCATCATGGCCGCCAAGCGGGCATCGGCCCCCGCGCAGATCAACGTGCCGCGGGATTTCTGGACGAAGATCATCGACATCGACCTGCCACGGATCGTGGCCTTTGAACGCCCCGCCGGGGGCGATGACGCCATCGCCCGCGCGGCGGATCTGCTGTCGTCCGCGGCCTTTCCGGTCATCCTGAACGGTGCGGGGGTCGTTCTGTCCGCAGGCGGCATTGCCTCCGCGACGGCCTTGGCCGAACGGCTGGATGCGCCCGTCTGTGTAGGCTATCAGCACAACGACGCCTTTCCCGGCAGCCACCCGCTGTTCGCGGGGCCGCTGGGATACAACGGATCAAAGGCCGCGATGGACCTGATCGCCCGCGCCGATGTGGTGCTGGCCCTCGGCACCCGGCTGAACCCCTTCAGCACCCTGCCCGGCTATGGCATGGATTACTGGCCCGGCAACGCCGCGATCATTCAGGTCGATCTGAACCCCGACCGGATCGGCCTGACCAAGGCGATCAGCGTGGGCATCGTCGGTGACGCGGCCACCGTGGCCCGCAGGCTGCTGGCCCAACTGTCCGACAGCGCAGGCGACACCGACAGGCAGGCCCGCCGCGATCTGATCGGTCAGACGAAATCCACATGGGCGCAGCAACTTTCGGGCATGGATCACGAAGACGACGATCCGGGCACCACGTGGAACCAGCGCGCCCGCGCGGACAAGCCGGACTGGATGTCGCCCCGCATGGCATGGCGGGCGATCCAGTCCGCCCTGCCCCGTGACGCGATCATCAGCAGCGACATTGGCAACAATTGCGCCATCGGCAACGCCTATCCGACGTTCGAAGCGGGTCGCAAGTATCTGGCCCCCGGCCTGTTTGGTCCTTGCGGCTATGGCCTTCCTGCAATCGTGGGGGCCAAGATCGGCTGCCCGGACGTGCCTGTGGTCGGCTTTGCCGGGGACGGTGCCTTTGGCATCGCCTGCAACGAACTGACGGCCATCGGCCGGTCCGAATGGCCCGCGATCACGATGATCGTCTTTCGCAATTACCAGTGGGGCGCAGAAAAACGCAATTCGACCCTGTGGTTCGACGACAACTTTGTCGGGACAGAGCTGGACGAGGCGGTTTCCTATGCGGCCATCGCGCAGGCCTGCGGGTTGCAGGGGGTGCAGGTCGCCACGATGGATGCGCTGACACAGGCGCTGCACACTGCTGTCACCGACCAGATGACCCACCACAAGACCACCCTGATTGAAGTCCTGCTGAATCAAGAGCTGGGCGAGCCTTTTCGCCGGGACGCGATGAAGAAGCCCGTACGCGTGGCGGGCATATCAAAGGCTGACATGGCTGCGCAGCAGGTGTGATGCCCTTTGATCTGTCACCGGGCCTTGCGATCTGTCTGGCGGTTGCTCTGCTTGGGGCCGCATGGGTCCGGGGCTATTCCGGGTTCGGATTTTCGGCGATCTTCATCGCGGCGGCAGCCCTGCTGACCGATCCGGTGCCCCTGATCCCGGTGGTGTTCCTGTGCGAAATCGCCATGACGGCTTTGCAGGCGCGCGGCATCCGGGGGCATGTGGACTGGCCCCGCGCCCGCGCCCTGTTGCTGGGGGCGGCCCTGATGCTGCCCGTGTCGGTCTTTACCCTGCTGGCCTTGCCCGTAGATGCGGTCCGTCTGATCCTGTCGGTGACGGTCGGCGGCATGGCGGTCCTGATGCTGTCGGGCTGGACCCTGCACCGGCGGCTGGGTCAGCCCGGTCACGTGGCGGTGGGGCTGGTGGCGGGGGCCGCGAATGCCGTCGGCGTGGGCGGGTTGCCCGTGGCGACCTGCCTTGCCGCACAGCAGATCCCTGCCGCGACCTTTCGCGCCACGATGATCGTGTTCCTGACCGGCATCGACATGATGACCTTGCCCCTGCTGGCATGGGGCGGTGCCGTCAGCACCGATACGTTCCTTGCGGCCCTGATGGCGGCCCCGATCCTGACCACCGGATTGCTGCTGGGCAACCGCCGCTTTGCCGCGGCACCCCCGGCGGCCTTTCGCCGCTTTGCGGTCCTGCTGTTGCTGACACTGGCCGTCCTGGGTGTCATCCGGGCTGTGGCATGACGATCCTTGTGCTGAACTGCGGGTCATCGTCGGTCAAATCCGCCGTCTTTGGCCCGGACCTGTCACCCCTTGCACAGTTTGCCCTGTCAGAGGTGACAGACCACGCCGCAGCCATCGCACAGGTCCTGCGCCACCACGCCGCCCACCCGATCACCGCCGCTGGCCACCGCGTCGTCCATGGCGGCGCGGATCTGACAGCGCCGCTGCGCATCACGGGCGCGGTCAGATCCCAAATTGCGGCGCTGTCAGCCTTGGCCCCACTGCACAATCCTGCGGCAGTGGCAGGAATTGATGCATTGGCGGCCCTGCGCCCCGACCTGCCCCAGATCGCCTGTTTCGACACGGCATTCCACACAACGAACCCTGCGGTCGCCACGACCTATGCCATTCCCCCGACGCCGGGGATCCGGCGCTATGGCTTTCACGGGATCAGCTATGGCAGCCTTGTGACACGGCTGGACCCGGTGCCGCACCGCCTGCTGGCGATGCATCTGGGCAATGGCGCGTCCCTGTGCGCGATCCGGGACGGGCTGTCCGTGGCCACGACCATGGGCTATTCGCCCTTGGATGGCCTGACCATGGGCACCCGGTCCGGCAGCATCGACCCTGCGGCTGTGCTGGCACTGGCGCTGCAACATGGCGTCGATGGGGCCACGCAGATGCTGAACCGCGACAGCGGGCTTCTGGCGCTTGGCGGGGCGTCGGACATGCGGGCCCTGTCCCGCAGCGGCACCGCAAAGGCCCGTTTCGCGCGCGACCATTTCACCTATTGGGCGGTGCGCCACGCGGGGTCCATGATTGCCGCCATGGGTGGCATTGATGCACTGGCCTTTACGGGCGGCATCGGTGAATATGATCCTGACATCCGCGCCGCGATCATGGCGGGGCTTGCCTTTACCGGGCTGGTCGCCGATCCTTGCGCCCCTGTCGCCGTTACAGGAGTGAGCCGCTTGCACCACGACCGTTCCCCCGTCAGCGCCTGGATCGTCCCCGCACAGGAAGAACACGCCATCGCGGCCATGGTGTGCCGGGTGCTGGCATGACGGACCCCACCCTTGATCTGTCGCGCCCGGTCGGCACGGAAATCCGCAAGACTACCTGTTACATGTGCGCCTGCCGCTGCGGCATCGACGTCCACATGAAGGATACGGGTCAGGGGCCAAAAGTCGCCTATATCGAAGGCAACCGGGATCACCCGGTCAACAAGGGCGTGCTTTGCGCCAAGGGATCGGCCGGCATCCTGCAGCACAATGCACCCGCCCGCCTGCGCGCCCCCCTGCGCCGCACCGGGCCGCGCGGGTCGGGCCAATACGCGGAAATCACATGGGAGGAGGCGCTGGATCTGGCGACCTCCTGGCTGAAACCCCTGCGCGAAACGGCCCCCGAAAAGCTGGCGTTCTTTACCGGGCGCGACCAGTCGCAGTCGTTCACCGGGCTGTGGGCCCAAGGTTTCGGCACGCCCAATTATGCAGCCCACGGCGGGTTCTGTTCCGTGAACATGGCCGCCGCGGGCATCTATACCATGGGCGGTGCCTTCTGGGAATTCGGCCAGCCCGACTGGGACCATACCAAACTGTTCCTGCTGTTCGGCGTGGCAGAGGATCACGACAGCAATCCCATCAAGATCGGCATCGGCAAGCTGAAGGCCCGGGGCGCGCGCATCGTGGGCATCAATCCGGTCCGCACCGGATACAACGCCGTGGCCGACGACTGGTTCGGGGTCACCCCCGGCAACGACGGCCTGTTGATCCTGTCCCTCGTGCATTGCCTGATGACCGCAGGCAAAATCGACGTGGACTATCTGGCCCGCTTCACCAATGCCTCTGTCCTTGTCAATCAGGACCCCGATTCGCCCGAATTTGGCCTGTTTCTGCGCGACGACGACCTGCGCCCGCTGGTGATCGACCGCCGCACCGGCAAGCGCGCGCCGTGGAACGGGGCCGGGGTCGAACCCCTGCTGACCGGGTCATGGCGCAACGCGGGCATCACCCACCGCAGCGTGTTCCACCTGATGGCCGACCGCTATACCGATACGGTCCACGCGCCAGAGGCGGTGGCAGACCGCGTCGGCATCCCGGCGGCCCGCATCCGGCAATTGGCCGCCGATCTGGCCGATGTGGCCTTCAACCAGCCCGTGATCCTGGATCGGCCATGGACGGACTTTCGCGGCAAGCAGCATAGCACCATGATCGGGCGGCCTGTCAGCGTGCACGCCATGCGCGGCATTTCCGCCCATTCCAACGGGTTCCAGACCTGTCGCGCCCTGCACATGCTGCAAATCATCCTTGGGGCGGTGGAAACGCCGGGGGGGATGCGGTTCAAGCCGCCCTATCCGAAACCCGCAACCGCCCACCCAAAACCCCATTGCAAGGTGGTGCCGGGCCAGCCGTTGAACGGACCGCATCTGGGTTATCCGCAGGGGCCAGAGGATCTGTGCCTGACCGATGCAGGCCAGCCCGCGCGCATCGACAAGGCCTTTACCTGGGACAACCCGCTGTCCGCGCATGGGATGATGCATATGGTCATCTCGAATGCCCATGCGGGCGATCCC
>JBBREW010000017.1:0-16174 GCA_038225335.1 Rhodobacterales bacterium | reverse complement strand
ACCCAGATGGCCGTGTTCGAGAAGGAATCGGCAGAACTGCGCGCCCTGAACGTGGCGCTGCAACGCGAAATCGCGGCCCGCCAGCAAGTCGAACGCAACCTGGAGGTCGCCGAGCAGACGATGGCGCAGACATCGAAACTGGCAGCCCTTGGTGAAATGTCGGCCGCTGTCAGCCACGAATTGAACCAACCGCTGGCGGCGATGAAAACCTATCTGGCGGGCGCGCGCCTGTTGTTGCAGCGCAAGCGGCCAGAAGAAACATTGTCATCCTTTCAACGGATTGACGATCTGATTGACCGCATGGGGGCCATCACGCGGCAGTTGAAATCCTATGCCCGCAAAGGGACCGAAGCCTTCGAGCCTGTGGACACCCGGGCCGCCGTATCGTCTGCGCTGTCGATGATGGAACCGCAACTGAAAACCCGGCACGTGGACATCAGCCGCACCATGCCCGGGGAACCTGCCCTGATCCTTGGCGACCGGTTGCGGCTGGAACAAGTGATCATCAACCTGTTGCGCAATGCCATCGACGCTACCAAATCTGTGAACACGCCCCGTATCGACATCATTCTGGCTGTGGGCGAAACAGTGACCCTGACCGTGCGGGACAACGGCGACGGGATTGAAGACCTCGATGCCCTGTTCGAACCTTTTTACACAACCAAGCAGCCCGGCGATGGTGTCGGGCTTGGTCTTGCGATTTCATCGGGAATCATCAGCGACCTTGGCGGTCGCATGACAGCACGGAACGGGCCGGGTGGCGGCGCAGTTTTCGAAGTGCAACTCCCGCTTCTCAAGTCAGCGGCGCAGGCCGCAGAATAAGGAATAAAGATCATGAGCAAAGCCATGAAGATCGCCATTGTGGACGACGAAAAGGACATGCGCCAATCCATCAGCCAATGGCTGGCGCTGTCCGGCTTTGAAACAGAAGCCTTTGCCACCGCCGAAGAGGCCTTGCGCACGGTGGGCCCGGATTTCCCGGGCATTGTCGTCAGCGACGTGCGGATGCCCGGCATGGACGGCATGCAGTTCCTGAAAAAACTCCGCGGTGTCGATTCGGCGCTGCCGGTTATCATGATCACCGGTCACGGCGATGTGCCCATGGCGGTCGAGGCGATGCGCGTCGGTGCCTTCGATTTTCTGGAAAAGCCGTTCAACCCCGACCGCATGACGGAATTGGCGAAAAAAGCCTGCACCGCGCGGCGGCTGACGCTGGACAACCGGGCACTGCGCCGGGAATTGTCCGACGGATCGGCGCTGATCGAAAAACTGATCGGGCAGTCCGCCCCGATGGAGCGTCTGAAAGAAGACATACTGGATCTGGGGCAGGCGGATGGCCATGTCCTGATCGAAGGCGAAACCGGCACCGGCAAGACACTGGTGGCGCATGCCCTGCACGCGGTCGGTGCGCGGGCCACCAAAAAGTTCGTGCTGATTGCCTGCGCTGCCTTTGACGAAGCCACCCTGACCCGGCGCCTGTTTGGCCCCGCGGGCGAGGATGAGCCGATCCCCGCGATGGAAGAGGCGCGGGGCGGAACGCTGGTGCTGGAAGACATCGAAAGCCTGAGCCAGACCTTGCAGGCGCGGCTGATGACCGCCATCAACGATCAGGGAAATCCGGCGGAAACCCGGATCGTGGCGATCTGTAATCTGCAGGAACAGGACAAGACCTGCGAATCCGTACTGCGCCCGGATTTGTATTACCGGATCAGTGCCTTGCGCATCGTTATTCCACCGCTGCGTCAACGCGGCGAGGATATCCTGACCCTGTTCACGCGCCTGTCGGATCAGTTTGCCGATGAATACGGGTGCGACGCACCGCAGGTCAGCGCCCAAGAGGCGGCGCAATTGTTGCAGGCGCCCTGGCCCGGCAACGTGCGCCAGTTAATCAACGTGGCCGAACGGGCCGTCTTGCAGAACCGTCGCGGCACTGGGTCAATCGCGTCCCTGCTGATGGCCGACAACGATGACAGCCGCCCGGCCATGACCACCGAAGGCAAGCCTTTGAAGGAATTCGTCGAAGCCTTCGAACGGATGCTGATCGACAATACCATGCGCCGTCACAAAGGCAGCATCACGGCCGTGATGGAAGAGCTCTGCCTGCCGCGCCGGACGCTGAACGAGAAGATGGCGAAATACAACCTGTCGCGGTCGGAATACCTTTGACCCCCTGATATGGGCTTTGCCGGGGTCTGCTTTTCAACCGCAGATCACTTTGGCATTGTATTTGCAGGGCCTTCACCCCTATCAAGGAAGGACGGGCGGTTGCCATGACGCTATGCGCAGAAGCCCGGTGAGATTCTCTGCCGTCGTTCGTCTTGGCACAGCCAACGGGTGATCGCAGCTGACCATGGCCGTGAACGGCCGCCAGAACGCCGTTGGGAAAGATGTATAGCATCGGGACCGGGCATCAAACCGGCCAGCGCAGACGCGCAGGCCAGACAAGGACCGCGATGCGAGGCGCGCAAGATCAAGGCCAGACGGCAGACACCCCAAGGGGTGTTGTCGTGGCCCGCGCCCCCATTGCCTTAATCAGACATGACAGCCGCACGATTGCGCCCCCCGGGGCCAGTCGCCCGCGTCATGCGAATGGATATCATGCCAAAGAAAATGTTGATCGACGCCACACATGCGGAAGAAACCCGTGTTGTCGTGGTGGATGGAAACAAGGTCGAAGACTTTGATTTCGAAAGCCAGTTCAAGCGGCAACTTGCCGGGAACATCTATCTTGCCAAGATAACGCGGGTTGAACCCTCGTTGCAGGCGGCCTTTGTCGATTACGGCGGCAATCGGCATGGATTTCTGGCCTTTTCGGAAATTCACCCGGATTATTACCAGATCCCGATTGCGGACCGTCAGGCCTTGATCGCCGAAGAACGTGCCTATGCCGACAGCCAGAAGGCAGAGGACGAGGCAGAGGACGACGACAAGCCCAAGGTCCGCCGCACCCGCAAATCCCGCACGCAGGCGGAAAAGACGCGCAGCACCGATGCGACCGCCAGCCGCGATGTGGCCGGTATGGAAACCATTGATCTGGACGATCCCGAAGAAGGATCAAGCCCGATGGAACTGGTCCGCGACACGCCCGTCGACACCCGGATCCGCACCGACGCCGAAGACGGCGATGACCGCGATCAGGATGATGGCGATCAGGACGATGCAGATCAGGATGGCGACGATCAGGACGATCATGACGGCCAGACGGCTGCCGACAAGGATGACCAGATCGAAACCGTCGCCGACGAAGACGACAGCGACGATGTGCGCCCCGCCCGCAAGCCCCGTCCCAAGCGGTATAAAATCCAGGAGGTCGTGAAGGTCCGCCAGATCATGCTGGTGCAGGTGGTCAAGGAAGAACGCGGCAACAAGGGCGCTGCGCTGACGACCTATCTGTCGCTGGCTGGCCGCTATTGCGTGCTGATGCCGAACACCGCACGGGGCGGTGGCATTTCGCGCAAGATCACGAATACCGCCGACCGCAAGAAGCTGAAGGACATTGCAGGAGAGATGCTGGTCCCCGATGGGGCCGGTCTGATTATCCGCACCGCAGGATCCCAGCGCACCCGGACAGAGATCAAGCGGGATTACGAATACCTGCAACGGATGTGGGAACAGATCCGCGCGCTGACGCTGAAATCCATCGCACCCGCCAAGATTTACGAAGAAGGCGATCTGATCAAGCGCACGATCCGCGATCTTTATTCCAAGGACATCGACGAAGTCATCGTGGCCGGGGCCGAAGGGTTCCGCACGGCCAAGGACTTCATGCGGATGATCATGCCGTCGCATGCCAAGAACGTGAAACAATACGCCGAACAGATGCCGCTTTATGCGCGCTATCAGGTCGAAGGTTATCTTGCCGGAATGTTCAACCCGACCGTGCAGCTGCCATCGGGCGGTTATATTGTCATCGGTGTGACAGAGGCGCTGGTTGCCATCGACGTGAACTCTGGCCGGGCGACCAAGGAAGGCTCGATCGAACAGACCGCGCTGAAAACCAATCTGGAGGCCGCCGACGAGGTGGCCCGGCAGCTGCGCCTGCGCGATCTGGCCGGGTTGATCGTCATCGACTTCATCGACATGGACGAACGCCGCAACAATCTGTCGGTGGAAAAACGGTTCAAGGATGCGCTGAAAACAGACCGGGCGCGGATTCAGGTCGGGCGGATTTCCGGATTTGGCCTGATGGAAATGTCGCGCCAGCGCCTGCGCCCCGGCATGCTGGAAGCAACGACGCAAGCCTGCCCGCACTGCCACGGCACCGGTCTGCTGCGGTCGGACGACAACGTGGTGCTGAACATCCTGCGTCAGATCGAAGAAGAAGGTGTGCGCGCCCGGTCAAAGGAAGTGCTGGTGCGTGCACCGGTGTCCATCGCCAACGTGCTGATGAATGGCAAGCGTGACCACATTTCGGGTATCGAAGTGCGCTATGGCATGTCGGTGCGCGTCGAATGTGACGTGACGCTGGTGTCGCCTGATTTCGCCATCGACAAGTTCAAGACCGCAATCCGCACCGTGCCAGAGGCGCAGCCGTTTGTCGCACCGGCGCAAGACCCGCGCGATCAGGCCGATGAACACGTCTTTGACGAGGTTGAAGTCGAAGACGACGTGGTGACCGAAGACGCACCCGCAGCGGAACAGGCAACGCGTGCCGCCCCGGCGGCCGCACAGCAGACCCGTCCCGACGCGGACGCAGAAGCCGACGACCAACCCCGCAAGAAGCGGCGGCGGCGGCGTCGGCGGAAGTCGGGCGCGGCTGGCGATCAGGCGCAGATGGACGGTGCTGATGGCGACGGCGACGATCTGGCCGGGACCGATCAGGATGGCGCAGACAGCGACGACGATCAGGACAGCAAGGGCGACGCCGCAGCTGTGACCGACGCAGACGCACCTGCCACGGCAGACCGGCCCAAGCGGACCCGGACACGCGGACGCAAGCCTGCGGCGACAGCACCGGTCGCCACCCCGGATGCGGCTGACGCCGCCGCCGATGACACCGCAACCGCCACCGAAACGGATGCAGCAACCGACGCCCCGCAAGAGGCAGCACCCAAGCCGCGCACACGCAGCCGGCGCAAACCTGCGGCAGCAACCACCGCCGACGCCGCAGAAGGTGATGCAGAGCCGGACGCCCCGACACAGCCAAAACGGCGCAGCCGCGCCCGCAAGCCTGCCGTGACAGCTCCTGTTGATGCAGCGGAAGCACCGGATCAGGCAGCAGAGGCTGCGGCTGACCCGGTGACGGACACTGCACCCGCTGCGGCCCCGGACGTGACACCTGAAGTGGCACCGGATGTGGCACCACCCCCGGCAGAGGTCGCGTCCAACACTGGCAACGACGCCCCGGTGGCCGACATCGCGGTGCTGGATGCGCTGGCGGGACCTGTCGCAGCACCGGACGTACCCGTGACCGCACCCACCGCCGATGATGAAGCGGACGATGCCGACGCACCGAAGGCTAAAAAGCGTGGCTGGTGGTCGCTGACCCGCTGACACAGATAAGTGGAATGAATGAAAACAGGCGGGCCTTTCGGTCCGCCTGTTTTCGTTTCAACCCTCAGGATTTCGCCCAGACGCCAGTCAAACGCGTCAGCCTTGACCCGTCAGCCTTTGCAGATGTCATAGACCTGCACAGGGCCGTCGTCGCTGACGGATAACAGGAGGTGGCCTGCCTCTGCGCAGAAATGCGGCACATCGACGATGGCTGCGGGATCGTCGGCCCTGATGCGCAGGATCTGTCCGCTGGACAGGGCCTGCAGGCGCTTGCGCGCTTTCAATACGGGCAGGGGGCACAGCAGCCCGACCGCATCCAGTTCGGCATCATGTTTCATGTGTGTCATGGGGGATTAGCTAGGTCCGATGTGACACTTTGTAAACGCCGACGTGACCCTTCACCACGTGACCTTGGCGGGACGATGGCCTAAGCCTGTGCCAACACAGCCCGGAGGCCGTATGTTCGAGTCGATAGCCCTGATGGATGCAAGCCTCCTGCCTGCCATGGCCATCGCGCTGGTGGCGGGTCTTTTGTCATTTCTGTCGCCCTGCGTCCTGCCCATCGTGCCACCCTATCTGGCCTATATGGGCGGTGTGTCGGTGTCGCAGATGGACGAAACCGTTGCCGCCCGCCGCCGGGTGCTGGTCGCAGCGGGCATGTTCGTGCTGGGCCTGTCCACGGTCTTTGTGCTGTTGGGGCTGGCGTTTTCCACGCTGGGACGCGCGTTGTTGCAGTGGCAAGGCTGGTTCGTGCCGGTGGCGGGGCTAGTCGTCATGGTCTTTGGCGCGCATTTCATCGGCATTTTCCGCCTGCGCTTTCTGGACAGAGAAGCGCGTCTGTCCACGGGCGATGCGGGTGGTTCGGCCTTTGGTGCCTATGTGCTAGGGCTTGCCTTTGCCTTTGGCTGGACACCCTGCCTTGGGCCGATTCTTGGCACGATCCTCAGCCTTGCCGCGACCGAAGGCGACGTGGGACGCGGAACCGTGTTGCTGGCGGTCTATGCGCTGGGTCTCGGATTGCCGTTTCTGGCCGTAGCTGCGTTCTTTCCCCGTCTGAAAGGTCCGATGGCCTTCATGAAACGGCACATGGACCGGATCGAGCGGATCTCCGGCCTGCTGCTTTGGACGGTCGGATTGATGATGCTGACAGGGCAGTTCACGGATTTCAGTTTCTGGTTGCTGGAACGGTTTCCCGCCCTCGCCACGATCGGATAACGGCTTATTTTCGCCCGCATTTGGCGTTAGGTTGCGGGAATGACGGGCAACAGGACAGATGACGGGCAGGTGCGCCGCCGGCGGGTATTTTATATCCCCGGCTATGATCCCATTCATCCGCGCCGTTACCGCGAACTTTACCGCAGCGAATCTGCGGCGCAGGCGGCGATCAGCGGCTATGCCATCGGGCTGCGCCCGAAACCGCGCGGCAAGACCTATGGCTGGACCGTCACGGCGACCATGGACGGGCACGACACGGCGGCAGAGGTCGATGTGCTGGTCTGGTCCGATATCGTGCGGGGCAGCATGTCTCAGTCGATTCCTGCGACCTATGGGCAGTTGCTGCGCACCACTTGGGTCTATGTGACGACGGGGGCCCTGTGGGGGCTGGCCCGTCTGCGCAAGGGGCCGTTGATTGCAGCACTTTACCCCGTGGGCATGTTGATCCTGCAGGCGCTGATCGCCTTGGGCGCGGGTTGGGCTGCCGCTGCGGTGCTGCGGGCGTTGGCCGGGCTGATCTGGCCAGCGCCGGGGACCGTCCTTGCCGGGGTCATCGGGGTGCTGGCGCTCACCGTGGCGCTGGCCGTCGCGGTCACCGTGCTGCGGTGGTTCAAGGCGCGCGACGGACGATTCTTTGCCTATTACCTGATGCACGACTATGCCTATTCCGCCCGGTGGCGCGGGGCCAATCCACAACCCCTTGAGGACCGGATGGCGCAATTTGCCGACCGGATCGCCGCCGCGCTGACCGAAGACGTGCAAGAGGTGCTGGTGGTCGGCCATTCGTCGGGGGCGCATCTGGGGGTGTCGATCCTGGCCGATCTGCACCGCGCGGGCCGGGTCGTGGCCGGTGGACCGGCCTTGTCGTTCCTGACCTTGGGGCAGGTGGTGCCGATGGTGTCATTCCTGCCAAAGGCCACGCGCCTGCGCCGCGATCTGGCCTATCTGTCGGTGCAGGACATGCCTTGGGTCGATGTGACGGCCCCCGGTGACGGCTGCGCCTTTGCGCTATGTGATCCGGTGGCGGTCACCGGCGTCGCGCCACAGGATCAACGCTGGCCTTTGGTCATTTCTGCCGCATTCACGCAGACCCTATCACCGGAACGCTGGCGCGCCCTGCGGTGGAAGTTCTTTCGCCTTCATTTTCAATACCTGTGTGCCTTCGACCGACCGGGGGATTACGACTATTTCCGCATCACGGCGGGGCCTGTGACCCTTGGCGATCGCTACCGCAATCGGCGGGCGTCCAAATCGCGCATTGTGACCCCTGTGTCCCGCCACCGCAGCATGGCCCCATGATCCCCGCCAAACCACCCGCCCGGCCGGACAAGGTCAGCCTGTGGCGTTACCTGCGCCTGTTCCGGGCTGATATCCTGTCGGCCCAACCGGCCAAGCTTTATCACGCGTGGATGGCCGAATTCCGGACGCCTTTCTTTCGCAGTTATATGGTGAATGATCCTGATCTTGTCCGGCTTGTCCTGCAGGAACGGCCCGATGATTTCCCGAAATCCGACCGCATCGGTGCGGGCCTGCGCCCCTTGCTGGGTCGTTCGGTCTTTTTGACCAATGGCGATGTCTGGAAACAGCAGCGCCGGATCATCGACCCGGCCTTTGCCGGGGGTCGCCTGCGGGACACCTTTCCCGCGATCAAGGCAGCGGGGGAAGCAGCGGTGGCCCGGATGGCACCCCTTGCTGACGGGCAGTCCCATGACATCGAACCCGAAACCAGCCATGCGGCCGCCGATGTAATCTTTCGCACCCTCTTTTCGGTGCCCATCGAAGATGCTGTTGCGACCCGTGTGTTCGCGGCCTTCAAGACCTATCAGCGGACGCAGCCGATCCTGAACCTTGCCGCCTTTGTCCCCGGTCCTGCGTGGATGCCGCGGTTTTTCCGGCGCGACACCCGCACCACGGCCAAGCTGATCCGGCAATTGATCACCGATATGACCACGACGCGGTTGGCGCAGATCCACGCAGGGACAGCCCCGGATGATCTGGCGACAAAGATCATGACGACGGCGGACCCGGTGACGGGTGACACCTTTGACGTGCCGCAGATGGTGGATCAGGTCGCGATCTTTTTCCTTGCGGGCCATGAAACAAGCGCCGCCGCCTTGGCATGGACCTTGTATCTGCTGGCCATGCACCCGGATTGGCAGGACCGCGTCGCGGCAGAGGCCGCAGGCTGGGACGGCAGTTTCGCCGGGTTGTCCACGTTGCGCGTGACCCGCGATGTATTCCGCGAAAGCCTGCGGTTGTATCCGCCGGTGCCGATGATGGTGCGCGAAACAAGGCAGCCAGAGGTGTTTCGCAAACGCGATGTGAGCCCCGGCGCACAGGTCGTGCTGTCGCCGTGGCACCTGCACCGGCACGACCGAATCTGGGATGACCCTGACCGGTTTTGCCCTGATCGATGGCAGACCGACAATGGCAAGATCGGTCAGCGCACGGCTTATATCCCCTTTTCCGCGGGACCGCGGGTCTGCACGGGGGCGGGGTTCGCCATGATCGAAGGCGTCGTTCTGCTGGCGCAGGTGCTGGCCGCCTATCGGTTCGATCTGGATCATGACAATCCCCCGCAACCGGTCGCGCATCTGACCGTCCGCGCCAAGGCGGGCATGCGTCTGCGAATCACATTGCGGCAGGATTAGGACCGGGACGGCGCCAATCCTGACCACCCTCTTGGCATTGTTGAACCAACATTCTGACGGGATCGCAGGGCCGACACCGTTAACTTACTGTAAATTATTGCATTTTAAAAAGGATCAAAGAAACAGGCGCAGTTTCGGATCTGCGTTAACGCTGCCGTGTGGCATAATCGGTCAGGTGGGGGCCGCACAGAACGTGACAGGAGCGGCCAAAATGACCAACCGAATGATCGACGCGGTGCGGGGCTGCCGCGTTTGGCTGCTTGATATGGCGAATCCCCGGCAGGACCATGTGTATCATCGGCTGCCGATGGGCCGCACCGCCTTGGCGTCGGTCAGGACCGATCCATCCATGAACCCACGATCACGCCCGATGTCCGAACCGGTCAACCGCGCAGGAACGGCCCGCAATCATCTGCATTATCCGGTGGATTGATCCCGCGATTGCAGATCGCGCAGGATATAGACCCGGATGGCCGATGCCAGACCGACATCACCCCGGTCGGCGTCGATCTGCGTCGCCAGCGCGTTCAGGGTTTGCTGGCGTCGTGCCGCCAGTGACCGGAACGCCAGCCAGAACGCATGTTCCAGTGATACGGACGTGCGATGGCCGCGCAGGGTCAGGGAATGTTTGACCGGCCGCGCGTCCTGCTCGCCGATCATTCCTCGAACTTGGCCTGATCCAGATGCAACCGCGCCTTGTCTGCGCGGGCCGCGTCCAGCAGGCGTTCCGCCTTGCTGCGACCGAATTTGGCCGCGTTGGCGTCGGCGTCCGCCTTTTCAACAGCCCTGTCGCGTGCTTTTCTGACCTTGTTCAGGTTGATGGGGGCCGCGTCGGTCATTTGGGGCCGATCATGTCTTCGGGGCGCACGACCCGGTCGAATGTGTCCGCATCGACAAACCCCAGCGCGATGGCTTCGTCCTTGAGCGTCGTGCCGTTCTTGTGGGCTGTCTTGGCGACGGTGGTCGCGTTGTCATACCCGATGGTCGGCGCCAGCGCCGTCACCAGCATCAGCGATTCGCGCATCAGTTTTTCGATCCGGACGCGGTCTGCCTTGATCCCCGTGACGCAGTTGTCGGTAAAGGCGACGGACGCATCCCCCAGCAATTGCAGTGATTGCAGCACGTTATAAGCCATCATCGGCTTCATCACGTTCAGCTCGAAATGGCCCTGCGATCCGGCAAACCCGACTGCGGCATCATTGCCCATCACATGGGCACAGACCTGTGTGATCGCCTCGACCTGCGTGGGGTTCACCTTGCCCGGCATGATGGATGACCCGGGCTCGTTCTCGGGCAGGATCAATTCGCCCAGACCACAGCGCGGGCCGGACCCGAGCATGCGGATGTCGCAGGCGATCTTGTAAAGCGATCCCGCCACGACCTTGAGAGCGCCGGAAATTTCCACCAATCCGTCATGGGCGGCCAGCGCCTCGAACTTGTTGGGGGCGGTGACAAAGGGCAGGCCGGTGATATCGGCAATTTCCTTGGCCACGGTTTCGCCCCAGCCCACAGGCGTGTTCAACCCGGTGCCGACCGCCGTACCGCCCTGGGCCAGTTCATAGATCGCGGGCAGGGCGGCCTTGATCCGGCGCAGACCCATGGCGACCTGATGGCTATAGCCTGAAAACTCCTGTCCCAGCGTCAAGGGCGTTGCATCCATCGTATGGGTGCGACCGATCTTGATGATATCGGCGAACTCTTCGACCTTGGCCGTCAGTGCGGCGTGCAGATGTTCCAGCCCGGGGATCGTCACATCATGGGCGGTGCGCGCCACGGCAATGTGCATGGCGGTGGGAAAGGTGTCGTTGGACGACTGCCCCATGTTCACGTGGTCATTGGGGTGCACCGGATCTTTTGACCCGATGGTGCCGCCCAGCATCTCGATCGCGCGGTTGCTGATGACCTCGTTGGCATTCATGTTCGACTGGGTGCCGGACCCGGTCTGCCAGACCACCAGCGGGAAATGATCGTCCAGATCGCCTGCGACGACCTCTTTTGCGGCGGCGACGATGGCGTCACCGACCGTGGCATCAAGTTTGCCCCGCGCCATATTGGCCACTGCACAGGCCTGCTTGACCACGCCAAGGCCGCGCACGATCGCGACGGGTTGTTTTTCCCAGCCGATGGGAAAGTTTTCCAGACTACGCTGGGTCTGCGCGCCCCAATACCGGTCAGCGGGCACATCAATGGGTCCGAAGCTGTCGGATTCGCTGCGTATGTTGGTCATGGTCGTATCCCGGCTGTGAAATTGAATGGGGGGCCGCTATTTGCGAAATTGATCAAGGCTGACGACCTCTGCGTCCTTGCGGGGGGCATCGTCCTGCGGTTCGACCATTTCATCCATGGGCGCTTCGGCATCGTCGTCGTCGTCCGTTTCAGGCTGAGTTTCGAACCGCAGACCGAATTCTACCGACGGATCGACAAAGGTCTTGATCGCGTCATAGGGAATATACAGCGGTTCGGGCGCGTTGCCAAAGTTCAGGGTGATGGCAAATCCTTCGTCCGTCACCTCCAGATTGTCAAACCAGAGCTGGATCACGATCGTCATCTCTCCGGGATAACGGTCGGACAGCCAATCGGCGATTTCGACGTCCGGATGCTGCGTGTCAAATGTGATGAAAAAATGATGTGCACCAGGAAGTTGCCCTGCCTTTTGAATGTCCGTCAGAACATTCTGAATCAGGCTGCGCATCGCGCGGTGCATCAGATTACCATAGTCGATCATGCGCGACATGACGGGCCTTCCCTGTAGCAATTGGCGGTCACCATAGCCAATTTGTCGCCGGATGAAAGGGCTTGCGGCGGCGAAAAAAAGGACCGGGATGATCTGCGCACATGAAGGGGGGGAAGGTGCAGGTTTCTGTTGCCAGGTACCTGCGGACCCCGCCTATGGTCGCAAAACCATAGGACTTAAGGTTTCGATATTTCGGACTGCTTACGCAGCCAGAGCCATCGGTGCTTTGTTGTCATTTGCAACTAGCTTTTTTGTACCGATAACGGTGGTAACTCACCGGGACAAAGCATTACCCCTTTAGACGTTCGTCGATCCTGTTTCGTCCCCATCGCTGGCAAATGACCAGAGTGTTGGTGGAGACGCCGGGTACCGCCCCCGGGTCCGATCCGCTTATTACGAGCGCGTTTATGTCCATAGTCCCGAAAGACACTGTTTAGATAGGCGGCAGGGACGCGTCTGGCAAGGGGGCATCGCCGCCTGTCTTGCGCAGGATAAGGAATGTCATCAACCCGGCCGGTGGCAGGGCGCTTTGCCGCGACAGGGTCAGACGGGGGTCTTGCAGGATCACGTCGATGGAGAAATCTGAATCCCAGCCCAGCATGTTTTCCAAGGGCGCCGCCAGCCGTTCCACCCGTGACAGCAGACCTGCATCACGGCGGAAATGGTTCGTGATCACCACCTCGCCGCCCGGTTTACACACGCGGGCAATCTCTGCCATGACGCGGGCCGGTTCCGGCACGACGGACAGGACGTGCATCGCGGCAATACTGTCGAAATGGTCATCGGGGAAATCAAGGCTGCGCGCATCCATCTGGCGCAGGGCGGTGATGTTGTGCAGCCCGTCGTCCGCGACCCGCTTTTCCGCCTTGGCCAGCATGTCGGTGCTGAAATCGATCCCTGTCACCGTCACGTCGTCACCATAGAGCGGCAGCGCAAGCCCGGTGCCGACGCCGACCTCGAGCACATGTCCACCGCGTCGATTGATATGATCGACAGCCTTGCGGCGGCCCATCATCGTGATCGCACCAAACGTCCGGTCATAAATCGGCGCCCAGCGGGCATAGGACCGGGTAACGGCAGTGATATCCATATCAGGTTCTTCTTCCTTTCAGGGCTTTGCCCGGCGCCAGACCAGCAGGCCCCACGCCACGGCGGCAACATAGGCCAGCGACAGCCCGACCAGCGTGATCCAGGGATAGGCGAAAACGGCCGCGGCCAGAATGACAACCCCCAGCAAGGCATAGCGGACCTGACCGGGCGGTATCCGCGTCGCCTTGAATGACCATGTGGGAACCTCGCTGATCATCAGCAACCCGATCCCGGCCATATAGGCGCACAGCAACGGTGCAGGCAGCAAGGCTGCATCTGCAAAAGCAAAGGATACGCTCATGGGAAGCAGAACCAGCAAGGCCCCGGCGGGCGACGGCACGCCGGTGAAATAGGCACCCGTGGCCGTGGGCGTTTCGGATTTGGCATCCACGTTGAACCGCGCCAGACGCAGCACGCAACACACCGCAAAAATCAGCACGGCAATCCAGCCGATCTTGCGGTAATCCTGCAAGGCCCAGAAATACAGCATCAACGGGGCAGCGACGCCAAAGTTGACAAAATCCGCCAGCGAATCCAGTTCCGCGCCAACCTTGGATGAATGGCCCAGCAGACGCGCCACGCGCCCGTCGATCCCGTCAAGGGCCGCCGCGAACAGCACCAGCAGCAATGCGGTCTTGAAATCCTGTTCGACGGCGGCGCGGATGGCCGAAATCCCCGCACCGATCGCCGTCAATGTCAGGGCATTGGGCAACAATTGCAGCAGGCTGACGTCACGGCGGGGCATGCGGCCCACGTCAGACCTGCGGCGCTGTCAGATGCGCGATCACGGTTTCGCCCGCCACCATGGTCTGCCCGATGCTGACCAGTGGCGCGACGCCGTCTGGCAGATAGACGTCAAGCCGCGATCCGAACCGGATCAGGCCAAAGCGTTCACCGGTGGCAAGCAGCGCATCGGGTGCCACAAAACAGACGATCCGCCGCGCCACCAGACCAGCAATCTGGACAACCGCAATATCGCGCCCATCCGCCATGGTGATCCGCAGGGAATTGCGTTCGTTGTCGGCGCTCGCCTTGTCCAACGACGCATTCAGGAACTTGCCGGGGCGATAGGCGATGGCGGTGACGGTGCCCGCCACCGGGCTTCGGTTCACATGGCAGTTGAACACGTTCATGAACACGCTGACACGGGTCAGGGGGGTGTCGGACATCCCCAATTCCGCCGGGGGCACCGCCAGTTCGATCAGCGACACAATGCCGTCGGCGGGGCTGACGACCAGTCCGGGTCGCTGTGGCGTGACCCGTTCGGGATCGCGGAAAAAGTAATAGCACCAGACCGTTGCCCCGACACCCAACCAGCCAAGCGGTGTCCATATCAAAAACAGCACCACAGTAATCGCAGCAAAGATCGCCACGAAACGCAGCCCTTCGGGATGCATCGGCTTGATGAAAGTGTCGGTCATTTTCATGTCATAGGCTCCTGTGCGGCGGGTCGCAGGACCCTCATAGGTTGCCACGACGCGAAAGCAAGGTGATTGCCCGCCGCCGCCTAACGTTCGGGCAATATCCCGCGCGGACTGAACCGCAGGATCAGCAGCAACACTGTGCCCATGACCAGAAAACGCATCTGGGGGGCGGAATCGATCAGACTCGCGCGCAGACTGCTGTCCACACTCAACCCGGATGTCGCCCAGATCATCAGGTCCGGCCCGTATTCACCGACAGCGACCCACAACCACCAGATCAGCAACCCGCCCAGGGCGGCACCGATATTGTTGCCGGACCCACCGACGATGACCATGACCCAGACCAGAAACGTGAACCGCAACGGTTGATAACCGGCAGGCGTCATCTGCCCGTCCAGCGTAGTCATCATCGCCCCGGCCAAGCCACATATGGCAGACCCGATGACGAAAATCTGCAAATGGCGGCGGGTGACGTCCTTGCCCATCGCTTCTGCCGCCACCTCGTTATCCCGGATCGCCCGCATCATGCGGCCCCAGGGGCTGTGCAAGGCGCGTTGGGACAGGATCAGCAGCACGATCAGAAACGTGGCGAAAAGACCCGCATAGGCCAGCTTGACCGCCAGTGTTGATGCGGTTGTGGCATCAAACCCAAGGTCGGCGGCGCGCGCCACAAAGGCCGGATCGGCCTGCAAGTCCGTCTCATACGGCACAGGACGGGGCAGGCCGGTGACGTTCAGCACGCCGCGCGACAGCCAGTTTTCGTTTTTCAACACGGCGATGATGATTTCCGCGATGCCCAATGTGGCAATCGCCAGATAGTCGGACCGCAATCCCAGCGCCGTCTTGCCAATCGCCCAGGCTGCACAGGCGGCCAGCAGACCGCCCACGGGCCATGCGATGATCGGCATCCACCACCAGTCGCGCCCGGCGTCGCCTCCGAAATTCAGACCGCCCAGATAGCCGGTCGATGCGGGGTTCACCGCCTCGATCGCGGCGACACCGCCATCGAAAACCGCCCTGAAGGCAAAAAATCCGACCAGCGCCAGCAGCGCCATCAGGATGGTGCGGTTCCGCCCCTTTGGCAGGCGGCGATGGACGGCGATCAGCCCGGCAATCACCGCAGCACCCAAGGCCAGTCCCGCCAGCGTGCGCAATCCGCCCGCAGCCCAGGCCTCGCCCACGGGCGGCATGGAGATCAGAACCGATGCCAGACCGCCCAGCGCCACGAACCCCATGATCCCCACGTTGAACAGCCCCGCCAGACCCCATTGGAGGTTCACGCCCAAGGCCATGATCGCGGAAATCAGGCCGTAATTCAGAATGACCAGCGCAAGGTTCCAGTTATCCAGAAACCCGGTGCCAAGGATCAGCAAGGCAACGAGGGCGCCAAACAGCCCGGTGCGGACGCGGTCGGTCATATGGATTGCCCCTTGAACAGGCCGGTCGGTCGGAACAGCAACACGATCAGCAGGATCATGAAGCTGACGGCGAATTTGTAATCCCCGGACAAAAGCTGCACCAGACCCTCTGGCGCAAGGCTGTCGGGCAACCAATAGGTCAGCACCTTT
>JBBREW010000016.1:0-16229 GCA_038225335.1 Rhodobacterales bacterium | reverse complement strand
TGCATTAAAAATCCGATACCCAGCGCCACCGAAAACGTGGCACCCGCGGTGATCGCCTTTTTGACTGATTGTCGCATTTGCCGGCTCCTGTCCCGATTGGGTCACAGCAGGGTATGGCCTGCCACGATGGCCAGCAGGGGACGGTGGCAAGGAATTAACATGACATGAATAAGGCGCGACCCGTCACCGGGGCCGCGCCTTGTATCATGCAGGTGCCGTCAGGGCGTGCGCCAGGTCAAAGGGCCCCGTGGCAATGCTTGAACTTTTTGCCCGACCCGCAGGGACAGGCATCGTTGCGCGCCGGATTGCCCCATGTGGTCGGATCATCCGCGACAAACCCCGTGCGCGCCGTCGCGTCCACGGGCTGGGCTGCCGTTGTCGCACGCGCGACCGTTTCATCCGGCGCAGGCGCTGCGGCGGCTTGCTGCTGGCGCAGTTGCGCCACCATCTGCGCCTGTTGTTCCTGCGTCATCGGCTGGATCTGGCCCAGCTTTTGCGTCACGTCCAGCCGCAGCCCGTCCAGCAGACGTTCAAACAGCTGGAAACCTTCGGTCTTGTATTCGTTCAACGGATCACGTTGCGCATAGCCGCGGAATCCGACGACGGACCGCAGATGTTCCAGCGTAACCAGATGTTCGCGCCATTTGGCGTCAATCGTCTGTAACAGGATCTGTTTTTCGATGCTGCGGATGGTTTCGGCGGTGAACGCGTCCTCCTTTTTCGCCATATGCGCGTCGGATTCCTGTTCCAGCCGCTCGCGCATCACCTCGTTGTCGACGCCTTCCTCTTCGGCCCAGGCCATCACCGGCACGTCGATACCAAGGTTCTGGATGACATCCGCATAAAGAGCGTCCGTCGTCCACTGGTCGGCATAGCTGCGCGGCGGCATGTGTTCGTCGATCATGTCCTCGATCACCTGATGACGCATGTCGCGCACGATCTCTGACAGATCCTGCGCTTCCATGATCTCGCGGCGTTGGGCAAAGATCACCTTGCGCTGTTCGTTCATCACGTCATCGAACTTCAGCAATTGCTTGCGGATGTCAAAGTTGCGCCCTTCGACCTTGGCCTGCGCGCGTTCCAGCGATTTGTTCACCCAAGGGTGCACGATCGCCTCGCCCTCTTTCATGCCCAGTGACGACAGCACCTTGTCCAGCCGTTCCGACCCGAAAATGCGCATCAGGTCGTCTTCAAGGCTCAAGAAGAACGACGACCGCCCCGGATCGCCCTGACGGCCCGACCGGCCCCGCAGCTGGTTGTCGATGCGGCGGCTTTCGTGCCGCTCGGTCGCCAGCACGAACAGACCGCCGGACGCCAGCACCTTTTGCTTTTCGTCCGCGTGTTCGGCTTCGATCCGGGCGCGGATGGCGTCGGGTTCCGCCTCTGGATCGGCGTCCAGCGCCGCGATCACCTTCTGGTCGACATTGCCGCCCAGCTGGATATCGGTGCCGCGCCCGGCCATGTTCGTGGCGATGGTCACGGCCTGCAACTTGCCTGCATCAGCGACGATCTGCGCCTCTTGTTCGTGCTGACGCGCGTTCAGCACATTGTGCGCGATGTTTTCGCCGGTCAGCAAGGTCGACAGGAATTCCGATTTCTCGATGCTGGTGGTGCCCACAAGGATCGGCTGCCCCTTTTCGTGGGCAATCTTGATTTCCTTCACCACGCCTTCGAACTTTTCGCGGGCGGTGCGGTAAACCTGATCGTGTTCGTCCTGACGCTGCACAGGCCGGTTCGTCGGCACTTCGACCACACCAAGACGGTAGATTTCGTTGAATTCGTCCGCCTCTGTCAGCGCGGTCCCGGTCATACCGGCAAGTTTGCCATACAGGCGGAAATAGTTCTGAAAGGTGACACTGGCCAGCGTCACGTTTTCAGGGCGGATCGTCACGCCTTCTTTCGCCTCGATGGCCTGATGCAGACCGTCCGACAGACGCCGCCCGGTCATCATCCGCCCGGTGAATTCGTCGATCAGCACGACCTCGTCATTGCGGACGATGTAATCCTTGTCCTTGGCAAACAGCTTGTGCGCCTTCAGCGCCTGACTGGTGTGGTGCACCAGAGTGGCGCTTTCCGGATCATACAGGGTCTGACCATCGGGCAGCAGGCCGATCCGGGACAGCACCTCTTCCAGATAATCGTTGCCTTCGTCGGTAAAGGTGACCGACCGCTGCTTTTCATCCAGCGTGAAATGCGCGGCGGTGATCCCCGGCACGATTGTGTCGATGTCGCGGTACATCTGGCTGCGATCCTGCGCCGGTCCGGAAATGATCAGAGGTGTCCGGGCTTCGTCGATCAGGATCGAATCAACCTCGTCCACGATGGCAAAGTTGTGCCCGCGCTGGTTCATCTGACCCAATTCGGATTTCATGTTGTCGCGCAGATAGTCGAACCCCAGCTCGTTGTTGGTCGCATAGGTCACGTCGCACTGATAGGCGGCTTTTTTCTCTGCCTCGGGCTGTTGCGGCACGACGACACCGGTGGTCAGGCCCAATGCGCCGTAAACCTTGCTCATCCAGTCGGCGTCGCGGCGGGCCAGATAATCGTTGACCGTGACGATATGAACGCCCTTGCCGGACAGCGCGTTCAGATAGGCCGGAAAGGTCGCGACAAGGGTCTTGCCCTCGCCTGTCTTCATCTCGGCAATGTTACCCTGATGCAGAAAGATGCCACCCATCAACTGCGTGTCAAAGGCCCGCAGGCCAAGGCTGCGGCGCGCCGCCTCGCGGCAGTTGGCAAAGGCTTCGGGCAACAGGTCTTCAAGGGCCTCACCCGCGGTGGCGCGCGCCTGCAAGGCCTGTGTGCGCGCTTTGATGCCGTCATCGGTCAAGGCGGCGAACTCTGGCTCCAGCGCGTTGATCTTGTCAACGATACCGCGCACAGCCTTGACCTTGCGGTCATTTGCGCTTCCAAAGACCCGTTTCGCAATCGTTCCCAGACCCAGCATGTTCTCTCCAAGCGGACGCGTGCCGCCTCTGTGATACCAAATAGAGAGGAGGTTGCTTGTCGGCTCGTGCCAAGGCCCGTAAACAGGGCTCAAGACCAGCCCCCTCAAGGCTTCCTTGCGATGTAAGGGGCGGGCTGATTACTGTCAACGTTGCGCCCCCAGCGGCGCAAGAGTGTAAGGACGTTTCCATGACCCGACTGACCCTGCTGCTTGGCACTGCTGCCATGGCACTGACACTGGCCACCGCCACAACCGCACAGGACGCGGACACCGCGACCGACGCGCCTGCAACCGACGCACCCGCGACCGAAGCACCGCCAGCCGACGCACCTGTTGCGCCAGAGGCAACCTCCGCCCCCGCAGCCGACGCCACCACGGTCGTTGCAAGCGTCGGTGATATCGACATCACCCTTGGCGAAATGATCATCGCCCGGTCGCAGCTGCCGCAACAATACAGCCAGTTCCCCGACGACGTGATCTTTCAGGGCATTCTGGATCAGCTCGTGCAACAGCAGCTTCTGGCCAACAGCCTGACCGATGCCCCCGCCCGCGTCGGTTGGGCCATGGCCAATCAGGAACGGTCCCTGCGCGCTGGCGAAGTGATCACCGCCCTGACCGAAGAAGCCGTCTCTGACGCAGCGATCGCTGCCGCCTACGAGGAAATGACCGCCGCCAGTGCGGCAGCCCCCGTCACCGAATGGAACGCCCGCCATATCCTTGTCGCGACCGAAGAAGAAGCGCAGGCTGCCTTGGCGCGGGTGAACGGCGATGAGGATTTTGCCGCCGTCGCCACGGAAATCTCGACCGATCCCTCGGGTGCCACCAATGGCGGCGATCTGGGTTGGTTCGGTCCGGGCCAGATGGTTGGTGAATTCGAGCAGGCCGTGACCGACATGACGCCCGGCGACGTGGCAGGCCCGATCCAGACCCAGTTCGGCTGGCACATCGTGAAACTCGAAGAAACCCGCGACCGCCCGCTTCCCACGCTGGAGGAGGTGCAACCGGAAATCATCAGCAGCCTGCAAGAGGCCGTCATCATGTCCAAGATCGAAGAGCTGCAGGCAGGCACCGCCGTGACCCTGCCCGACGCGGGTGCCTTCGATCCGGCCCTGCTGAACAATCTCGACCTACTGGACCAGTAAATCATGGCCCTGTCCCCGCTTGCGCCTGCCGCATTTCCCGACCTGCCCGCCATTGCGGGAGTCACCTTTGCCGCAGCGCAGGCGGGGGTCAGATACAAGGACCGCACCGATGTGATGCTGGTGGAACTCGCCTCTGGCACCACCGTCACGGGCGTCTATACCCGGTCGGCCACCCGGTCCGCCGCCGTGCTGGACTGTCAGGCCAAACGCGGCCCCGGTGACGGTCCTGCCGCCATTGTCGTCAATTCCGGTAATTCCAACGCCTTTACCGGGCAGACGGGGGTGGACAGCGTCACGGCGATCTGCGCCGCCGTGGCGGATGTGACGGGTGTCAGCCCGGACCGCATCTACACCGCCTCGACCGGCGTGATCGGCGAACCGCTGCCCCATGACCGCATCGTGGCAAAGCTGTCGGACCTGCACAGCGCCCAGTCCCCGGACGGCATCAGCGACGCCGCCCGCGCGATCATGACCACCGACACCTTTCCCAAAGGATCGTCCCGCACCATCACCATCGACGGCACCCCGGTCGCCATTGCAGGCATCGCCAAAGGGTCTGGCATGATCGCGCCCGACATGGCGACGATGCTGGTCTATATCTTTACCGATGCGGCCATCGCCTATCAGCCCTTGCAGGACATGCTGACGCGGCTGACAAATGCCACATTTAACAACATCACCGTGGACAGCGATACCTCGACCTCTGACACGCTGATGCTCGCTGCCACCGGCGCATCCGGTGCCGATGTGACCGGCAATACGGCCTTCGAACAAGCGCTGCACGACGTGATGCTGGACCTTGCCCATCAGGTCGTCCGCGACGGCGAAGGCGCGACAAAGTTCGTGACCGTTGCCGTCACCGGGGCCGAAACCGACGCCGATGCCCGGCTTGTCGCCATGGCAACCGCCAACAGCCCACTGGTCAAGACGGCGATTGCCGGTCAGGACCCCAACTGGGGCCGTATCGTCATGGCGGTCGGCAAATCCGGCGCCGCAGCCGACCGGGACAAGCTGACGATCCGTCTTGGTGACATGGTGCTGGCCGAAAACGGCTGGCGGTCCCCCGGCTATTCGGAAACCGACGCCGCCGCTTATATGACCGGGCAGGATCTGGTGATCGGCATCGACCTTGGTCTGGGTGCGGGCACGTCCACCGTCTGGACCTGCGATCTGACCCACGACTACATCCGTATCAACGCCGACTACCGGTCTTGAACATCCTGCTCGTCTCTGCGGTTGCTCTAATCGACGTGGATGGGCGCGTGCTGCTGGCCCAGCGCCCCGCCGGCAAATCACTGGCGGGGTTGTGGGAATTTCCGGGCGGCAAGGTCGATGCGGGCGAAACCCCCGAACAGGCCCTGATCCGCGAATTGCAGGAAGAGCTTGGCATCGACACATGGGCGTCCTGCCTTGCACCGCTGACGTTCGCCTCTCACAGCTATGCCGATTTTCACCTGTTGATGCCGCTGTTTGCCTGCCGCAAATGGTCGGGCACCCCGCAGGGCCGCGAAGGCCAGACCCTGAAATGGGTCCGCGCCGCCGATCTGTCACAGTATCCAATGCCGCCCGCTGACATCCCGCTGATCCCGATCCTGCGCGACTGGCTCTGATCGCGCGCGGCACCTGTGTTCGCTTTTTCTGAAATACTCAAAGAAAATGGCCCGCCAGCAAGGCTGACGGGCCATAGTCATTCCAATTTCCGCAAGCGTCAAAGAGAGCGTTCGACCGACTCACGCTCGAAGATTTCGATGACATCGCCGGGGCGGATATCCTCGTATTTCTCGAACGCCATGCCGCATTCCTGACCGGACTGCACGTCGGATACTTCGTCCTTGAACCGCTTCAGGGTCTTCAGCGTGCCTTCGTGGATCACCACGTTGTCGCGCAGCAGACGCACGCCCGCAGACCGGCGCGCCACACCTTCTGTCACCAGACAGCCCGCGACGTTGCCGACGTTGGATACCTTGAAAACTTCCTTGATATTGGCATAGCCGATAAAGTTTTCGCGGATTTCGTTCGACAACAGGCCCGACGCTGCGGATTTGATGTCGTCGACCAGCGCGTAGATCACCGAATAATACCGGATTTCGACGCCCTTCTGGTTGGCCACGTTCCGCGCCGTCGCATTGGCCCGGACGTTGAACCCGATCACCGGCGCGCCAGAGGCTTCGGCCAAACCGATATCCGTTTCCGTGATCGCACCCACACCGGAATGCAGCACGCGGACACGCACCTCGTCGTTGCCGATCTTCTCCATCGCCTGCACGATCGCTTCGGCAGACCCCTGCACGTCGGATTTCACCACGATGGGCAGTTCGGACACGCTCTTGTTGGCCTTGGCATTCGCCATCAGCTGTTCCAGCGTTGTCGCGGCACCAATGGCGGCGCGCTTGTCCTTGGCCGCTTTCATGCGGTAATCGGCGATTTCACGCGCCTGCGCTTCGGTGTCGACCACGTTCAGCACATCGCCCGCTTCCGGTGTGCCGTTCAGACCCAGCACTTCGACGGGGACCGATGGTCCGGCTTCCTTGATACGTTCGCCCTTGTCGTCGATCAGCGCGCGCACTTTGCCCCACTGTTCGCCCACGACAAAGATGTCGCCCTGACGCAGCGTGCCGTTCTGCACAAGCACCGTCGCCACAGGACCACGGCCCACGTCAAGCTGTGCTTCGATCACGGCACCCAGGGCTGCCCGGTTCGGGTTCGCCCGCAGTTCCAGAATCTCGGCCTGCAAGGCGATCGCTTCCAGCAGGGTATCAAGGCCCATGCCGGTCTGCGCCGACACTTCGACGTCCTGCACATCACCGGACATCTTTTCGACGATGACCTCGTGCTGCAACAGATCGGTCCGCACCTTGTCCGGATTGGCCGACGGCTTGTCCATCTTGTTGATGGCAATGATCATCGGGACCTTGGCGGCCTTGGCGTGGGCGATGGCTTCGATGGTCTGCGGCATGACCGCATCATCGGCAGCCACGACCAGCACGACGATATCCGTCACCTGCGCACCGCGCGACCGCATCGAGGTAAAGGCCGCGTGGCCCGGCGTATCAAGGAACGACAGGGTCTGACCGCTTTCGGTCACAACCTGATAGGCCCCGATATGCTGGGTGATGCCGCCCGCCTCGCCCGCGACGACGCGGGTTTTGCGGATGGCGTCCAGCAGGGATGTCTTGCCGTGGTCAACGTGACCCATGATCGTGACGATCGGCGCACGCGGCAGCAGATCGCTGGCCTTGTCATCGACAAGGTCAATCACCTGTTCCACGTCGCTGTCCGACACGCGCACGACCTTGTGGCCGAATTCCTGAATGATCAGCTCTGCGGTATCGGCGTCGATGGATTCGGTCTGTGTGACCATCATGCCCATCTTCATCAATTCCTTGACGACATCCGATGTCCGTTCGGCCATGCGGTTGGCCAGTTCGCCCACCGTGATCGCCTCTGGCAGCTGCACGTCGCGCACGACCTTTTCACGCTCGACCTGACCGCCCATCGCCTTCTGGCGGGCGCGGTCCTGCTTGCGCTTCATCTGTGCCATCGACCGCTGGCGTCCGCCTTCACGGCCGGTCAGGGCATCGTTCAGCGTCAGCTTGCCGCCGCGACGGGCATCCGCATCGCGGGTGGGCTTAGTCGTGTCACGGGTCTGTGCTTCGCGGTCACGCTCTGTCGCCTTGCGGGGCGCAGAGGATGTGGGCCGGTCAACCTCGGTCTGTCCCGGAGGCGCATCGACCTGCGGTGCGGGCACATTCCGCGCAGCCTCGGCGGCGCGCAGTTTCTTTTCTTCTTCCTCGGCTTTCACCTTGGCACGTTCTTCGCGCTCGCGGTCCTCGGCCTCTTTGGCCTCGATCTCGGCGCGGCGGCGTTCACGCTCTTCGGCGCGCTCGCGTTCTTCGATTTCGCGCTTGGCGGCTTCTTCGGTCTCGCGTGCCTTGGACATGGCAAGCGCCTTCATCCGGCGCGCCAGTTCCACATCGGAAATCCCGGCAGGGCGTTTCGACGGATCACCACCCGCAGGCAGGCCAGCGGCCACGCCGGTTTTCGGTGTCACGGTTCCGGGCTTTGGCACGACCACGCGCTTGCGCTTCGTTTCCACAACGACGTTCTTCGTACGGCCGTGGCTGAAGCTTTGCTTCACGTTGCTTGGACGCGACCCGCCAAGGCCCAATGGTTTTTTGCCGTCAGTATCGCTCATCTAGCTATGTATCCTTCCCGACAGCCATATTGCCGTCGTCAATCTCGCGGAGTCCGCGCAGTCTTGCGGCCTCCTCTACAACACGGTCACTGAGTCCGCCAGTCGCGAGCGCGCCATGTATCACACTTTGCCGCCCGAATGCCAAACCCAATTCAGTCGCGCTCAAACAACTGTAATATCTTGCCCCTTCGGGCGTCCAAAGCTTGGCTTTTCCGCGCTCTGACCCGTCTCCGGCCTGCAAAAGAACCCGCACACGCGCGCCCCCGGCCAGCCAGCCTTTCACTTTTTCGAATCCACAGACCGCCAGACCGGCCTTGCGGGCCATGGCGATCAGGTCCAGCGTGCGGCGCACCAACTGGCGTTCCACTTCGTCCGTCAGACCCTCCGGCACGTTGACCGGCTGTTTTGCCGACCGGCTGAACTGACCTTTGCGCGCCTTGTCCAGCGCGTCGCGTGTCGATGCGACATACATGCCGCGTCCGGGCAGTTTGCCCAGAATATCCGGCACCACCATCGAATCCGGACCCAGCACGAAACGGATCAGACCGGATTTCGGCTGCGTCTCGCCGGTGACGATGCACCGGCGTTCAGGGCCGTCTTCCGGGTTTTTCTTTGATCCGCCACGCGTCATGGGTGTGTCGGGGGCCTCAGGCCCCCGCCTCCTCTTGCATATCGGCATCGTCTGCGTCGGAAACAAGGTCCGCCGGATCGACCCAGCCCAGCGCCACGCGGGCGGTCATGACCATGGTCTGTGCTTCTTCCAGACTGATATCGAACTTTTCCAGCACGCCTTCGTCCTTGTGACGTTCACCGTTCTGAACGGTCCAGCCCCCGGCCAGTTCCCAGTCAGCGCAGGTGGCAAAGTCTTCCAGCGTCTTGACGCCGTCTTCGGCCAGTGCTTCCAGCATCTGCGGCGTCAACCCGTCAAAGCTGACAAGGCTGTCTTCCACACCCAACTCGCGGGCACGCGACAGCGCCTTTTCGTTCTGCGCTTCCAGATAATCGCGGGCGCGGGCCTGCAATTCGCTGGCGGTGCTTTCGTCCACGCCTTCGATCACCAGCAATTCGTCTGCTTCGACATAGGCCACTTCTTCCAGGTTCGTGAACCCTTCGGACACCAGCAGCTGGGCAAAGAATTCGTCCAGATCCAGCGTATCCATGAACAGCTTCGTGCGCAGCTCGAACTCTGCCTGACGGCGCTTGGATTCTTCTTCTTCGGTCAGGATGTCGATATCCAGACCCGTCAGCTGCGACGCCAGACGCACGTTCTGGCCGCGACGGCCAATGGCCAGCGACAGCTGTTCTTCGGGCACGACGACTTCGATCTTGCCGGCTTCCTCGTCAAGCACGACCTTGCTGACCTCTGCGGGCTGCAAGGCGTTCACAAGGAACGTCGGCATGTCTTCGTTCCAGGGGATGATGTCGATCTTTTCGCCCTGCAATTCGTTCACGACGGCCTGCACGCGGCTGCCGCGCATACCCACACAGGCACCAACCGGGTCGATGCTGCTGTCATAGGAAATCACGGCGATCTTTGCACGCGAACCGGGATCACGGGCCACGGCCTTGATCTCGATGATGCCCTCGTAGATTTCGGGCACTTCCATCTTGAACAGCTCTGCCATGAATTCCGGCGCGGTGCGCGACAGGAAAATCTGCGGCCCGCGCTGCTCGCGGCGCACATCCTTGATATAGCAGCGGATACGGTCGCCGGGACGATAGGCTTCGCGGCCGATCTTCTCGTTGCGGCGCAGGATCGCTTCGCCCGACCCCACATCGACGATGACGTTGCCGTATTCCTCGCGCTTGACCTGCGCGTTGATGATCGTGCCCGCACGATCCTTGAAATCTTCGTATTGCTTGTCACGCTCGGCTTCGCGGACCTTTTGCAGAATAACCTGCTTGGCCGATTGCGCGGCGATCCGGCCCAGCTCGACAGGCGGCACTTCCTCGATCAGCGTGTCGCCGATCTTGGCGTCCTTGATCCAGTCCTTTGCCGTTTCCAGCGTGAACTGCGACTGATAATTCTCGTATTCTTCCTCGTCCACGACGGTCCGCACACGGGTAAAGGTGGCGCGCCCCGTCTTGCGGTCGATGCTGACACGGATGTCCATCTCTGCCCCGTAACGCGACTTTGCCGCCCGGGCGAGGGATTCTTCCATCGCTTCGACGACAAGGCCGGGGTCGATATTCTTCTCACGGGCGACCGCCTCGGCGGTCTGCAACAGCTCCAGCTGGTTTGCAGAAGTGTAGGCCATCAGGTGTTCTCCTCATCCCCATCAATGATGGTTTCAATCTCGTCGAATTGGGCCTCGTCGATCTGACCGGCATCCTTGCGCCCGCGCAGAACGTTGCGAATCAGATCATCGGTCAGCACGAGTTTCGCGTCCGACAGCCAGTCGAACTTCAAACCGATGGTGACTTCGTCCTTGCCGTGATCGCCCGCGGCAATGGTAATCAGCACTTCGTCACCTTCGACACCGGCCAGTTCACCCTTGAACCGGCGGCGACCGTCGATCAGCTGATCAGTTTCCAGCTTGGCCTCGAACCCTTGCCACTGGTCGAAATCCTTCAACCGGGTCAGCGGGCGGTCAATGCCGGGGCTGGACACTTCCAGCGTATATTCATCCAGAATGGGGTCTTCGACATCCATGACGGCACCGACGGCGGTGCTGATCTGGCCACATTCGTCCACCTCGATCGTGCCATCGGGTTTCTGCGCCATGATCTGCAGGGTCGATTCCTTGCCGGTCATCAGACGGATGCGCACCACCTCGAACCCCATATCCTCGATGACGGGGGTGATGATCTCTGCGATCCGGCGGTCGATGGCCGCCTTGGCGATCAGGTCGTTCATGGATGTCTCCAAGCACAAAAAAACGGGCGCGCGGCCCGTTGCAAAATCCGGTTGGGCGCTGGGGGTGGAGGCCAGCACGCCGCTGTTGACCCGTCTATAGACCGGTCCCTGCGGGAACGCAAGCCGCTTGCCATGGCCGCACCCGGGCTACAGCCGCAGCAGGTCCCGCTCTGCGGCAAACCGGTCCATCGTGCGCACCAGTTCCGCGCTGATCCCCGGTTCCGACAGGGCATGCCCCGCCCGCCCGACCAGCACCAGCCGCGCCTGTGGCCAGCCTTGCGCAAGGGTCCAGGCGGACACCGGCGGACAGATCATGTCGTAACGCCCCTGCACGATCACACCGGGGATACCCGCCAGCCGGTCCGTGCGCGCCAGAATCTGGTGATTGGCGTCCAGCCAGCCGTCGTGATGAAAGTAATGATTTTCCAGCCGGGCAAAGGCGCGGGCGTATTCCGCCGGGCTCTCTCCCGTGATGCCGTCGCTGTCGATGGACGCCAGCGCGTTTTCCCACTGCGCCCAGGCGCGGGCGAAACGGACCTCTGTCGCCGGATCGCCGCTGAACAACCGCTTGTGATAGGCGGCAATCAGATTGTCCCGCTCGTCTTCGGGCACCATGGTCGTGAACCGGTCCCACAGGTCGGGCCAGAACCGCCCGGCCCCGCCTCCATAAAACCAGTCCAGCTCGCCTTGGGTCATCAGGAACACACCGCGCAGCGCCAGCGCCGCGACCCGGTCCGGATGCGTCTGCGCATAGATCAGCGCCAGCGTCGCCCCCCAGCTGCCGCCGAACACGATCCAGCGATCAATCCCAAGGGTCGTGCGGATCTGTTCGATATCCGCCACCAGATGCCACGTCGTATTGGCCGCAACACCCGCATGGGGCCGCGACCGCCCGCAGCCGCGCTGGTCGAACAGCACGATGCGATAGATCTGCGGGTTGAAATACCGCCGCATCGCAGGGCTGCACCCGCCGCCGGGACCACCGTGCAGCACGACAACCGGGATACCCACCGGATTACCGCATTGTTCGACATAAACCAGATGACCGTCGCCCACATCCAGCACCCGCTGATCAAAGGGGTCGCAAGGGGGATACAAATGCGACGCTGCGCTCTTTTGGCTCGGGACGTTTTCCATGAAGACCTTATATAGAGCGTGCGGACCTAAAACCATGCCCGCCTGACATGACCGGAGTGCTCCCATGACCCTGACCAGCATCGACCCACAGGAAGTCGCCAAGTTCGAGGCGATGGCGACAGAATGGTGGGACGAGCAGGGGAAATTCAAGCCCCTGCACATGATGAACCCGGTTCGGCTGGATTATATCACGCGACAGATTGCCGCCGAGTTCAACCGTGACCTGCGGGCGCCCACGCCCTTCGCGGGGCTGCGCATCCTTGATATCGGCTGCGGCGGCGGGTTGTTGTGTGAACCGATGGCCCGCCTTGGGGCTGATGTGGTGGGCGTCGATGCCGCACCCCGCAACATCCCCGTGGCACAGATCCACGCCGAACAATCCGGTCTGACCATCGACTACCGCGTCGGCACGGCAGAGGATCTGGCCGCCAGCGGGGCGCAGTTCGACATCGTCCTGAACATGGAAGTCGTGGAACACGTGGCGGACCCGCAATCCTATCTGACCGCCTGCCACGACCTGCTGAAACCCGGCGGGCTTCACCTGTGTTCGACGATCAACCGCAATCCCAAATCCTTTGCCATGGCGATTGTGGGCGCGGAATGGGTCATGCGCTGGCTGCCCAAAGGCACCCACGACTGGAACAAGTTCATCACCCCCGACGAACTCTTTGACCTGTTGCGCAAGGCGGGCCTGACCCCGGTTGACCGCACGGGCTATGTCTTCAATTTCCTGCAATTCACGTGGTCCACCTCGCCGACCGACCTGTCGGTCAACTACGTGACGGCAGCGACGAAACCGGCCTGACGCCTGCCGGTGTTTCACCGCAGGGCGCACGTGCGCCCTGCGCTGCGGCCCTCAGGCCGGGTCCGACAACCGCGCCCGCAATTCCCGCAGCACCGGCAGCGTGGCCCGGATGCGGTCTTCGCCTACCTTGGCCACGACATCGGCCACCAGCGGGCTGATCGCAGCGATCGCCGCATTGCGCGCCGACAACCCCGCCGGACTGATCGCCACCAGCTTGCGCCGGGCGTCGTCCCAGTCCGGGCGCACATGCACCCAGCCCGCCCATTCCAGCTTTGACAGGGTGTTGGTCATGGCCCCGCGGGTCAGATGAAAGGTCTGTGCCAGTTGCGCCGGTGTGCGTTCCGCGCCGCTGTACGCCAGATGGTTCAGCACCGAAAAATGCGACAATTCCATCCCCTTGGGCAAGACGCGGGCCATGCTGGCACGCGCCAGTTGATCCACCGCCAGCAGTTCGCTGAACAATGTCACGGCAAGGTGCTGGGTCGTCTGATCGGTCATCCAGGGCTTTCAAAGGGTCTGTCGTGCTGCAGCGCAGGCACACGCCCCCGCGACTGTGCCACCAAAGCCAAATCCAGATCAACCAGCGTGATACCCGGCGCCGTGCCCCCATCCGCCAGAACCTCG
Source organism: Rhodobacterales bacterium (assembly GCA_038225335.1). Classification (GTDB taxonomy): domain Bacteria; phylum Pseudomonadota; class Alphaproteobacteria; order Rhodobacterales; family Rhodobacteraceae; genus Loktanella. The sequence continues at coordinate 2,522 of JBBREW010000016.1, read as the reverse complement.
CCCCAGGGTCCGATGGCCAGACTGTGCCCATAGGTCTGCCGCCCGGCACCGCCGCCCTGCACGCTGTGGGTCCCGGTCTGCGCGGCCGCCAGCACGAAACACCCCGTCTCGATCGCGCGGGCGCGCAGCAATGTTTCCCAATGGGCAGCCCCCGTGACCGGCGAAAACGCCGACGGCACCAGCAGGATATCCGCCCCCGCCTGCGCCAGAGTCCGGTAAAGATGCGCAAAGCGCAGATCATAGCAGACCGACAAACCGACCGTTGCCGCAGGCAGACGGGCGACAACGGCCCGCCCCCCCGGCCGGTAACCGGCTGATTCGCGGTATCGCTCTGTCGCGCTGACCGTCACATCGAACATGTGGATCTTGTCATACCGCGCGACAATCGCCCCGTCCGGCCCGATCAGGAAACTGCGGTTCGCAAACCGCCCGTCAGCGTCATGGGTCTTGATCGCAAGCGACCCGATCGACAGCCACACCCCCAGACGCGCCGCCTGTTCGCGCAGCGCGACCAAGGTCTGATCCGCGGCCTCTGTCTGCAGCACGGCCATCTGCCGGGCGCGGTCCTGACTGACGCAATTGGTGACCTCTGGCGTGCAGATCAGGGTCGCCCCCTGCGCCGCAGCTTCGTCCACCATGCCCTGCGTCACGATCAGATTTGCCACCGGGTCGTCGCCAGAGGTCATCTGGATCAACGCGGCCTTCATGCGGACAACAGCGCATCCAGCTTGCCCGCGTCGTTCAGCGCATAAAGGTCATCACAGCCGCCCACATGCACGTCACCGACGAAAATCTGCGGCACCGTGCGGCCGCCATTGCTGCGCTGGGTCATCTCTGCCCGCTTGTCCGGCTGCTGTGCCAGATTGATTTCGGCAAAGGTCACGCCCTTTGACGACAACAGACGCTTTGCCGCGTGGCAAAATCCACAGGTCGGCGTGGTATAGATCACAACGGGTTTCATGCGGGGTCACTCCTTCACGGTTCACCCCTTGATCTAGGTCTCCTTGACCACTCGCGCCAGTGTCAGAACGCACACCCGCTGCGCGCCTGCTGCCATGATGGCCTCTGTCGCGGCCGTCAGGGTCGCCCCGGATGTCATCACATCGTCCACGATCAAGACATTGCGCCCCGCCACCAGATGCAGCCGCCGGGGGTGCGGCGTGATCGCACCCTGCATGGCGGCAAACCGGGCATCGCGGCTGACATGTTCCATCTTTGCGGTGCGCCTGCGCCGTTGCAGGGCATCGGGCACATGCACGCCGTCCAGCCCCCGCGCGATCAGCCGCGACAGCAGCGCCGCCTGATTATACCGCCGCGCGATCAGACGGGACCAGTGCAGCGGGACAGGCACGACCACCATGCCCGGCGTCAGGATATCCCGCCCCGCATGCAGCATCCATTTGGCGGCAGGCACCGCCAGATCGGTCCTGTCGCCATGTTTCAGCCCCAGCACCAACTGCCGCCCGATCCCGTCGTAAACCAGCGCAGTCCGCCCCTGCGCCCAGGGCCGCGCGATCCGCATGCAGTCATCACAGTGCAGCGGACCGTGACCTTCACCCATCAGGGGCGCACCGCAGGCGTCGCAGGACAGCCCCTGCACGAACACCGTGTCGCGCCAGCACGGCCCGCACAGCCCGTCCTCTGCGGCGGTCTGGGTGTCACAGGCCACGCATTGCGGTGGATAAACCGCCCGGATCACACTTTGCATTCGCATCAATCACCCCTAGATGACCGTCATGTTGCACCTGACCGACCGCATCGCCCTGACCCGCAACCGCCACCGCGGGCGCGACAGGTTTCTGCGCGACCGCGTCGCCGCCGATGTGCAGGAAAGACTGCAAGAGGTTAACAGGGCGTTCACATCGCCCCTGATCATCACCCCCACCCCCGATCTTTGGGCGCAGACCCTGCCACAGGCCCGCGTTATCCCCGATGACGATATCCTGGACATCACCGCCGCCACCCACGATCTGGTCATCCACGATCTGGCCCTGCACTGGGCACCCGACCTTGTGGGGCAGTTGGTGCAGGCGCGGCGCGCGCTGGCCCCGGACGGGCTGTTCATCGGCACCCTGTTTGGCGGCCAGACCCTGCACGAATTGCGCTCTTGTCTGACACAGGCCGAATCGCGCCTGACCGGGGGATTGTCCCCCCGGATCGCGCCGATGGGTGAAATCCGCGATCTGGGCGGGCTGTTGCACCGCGCAGGCTTTGCCTTGCCGGTCGCGGACAGCGACACGGTCCGCGTGCAATATGCCGACGCCTTTGCCCTGATGCGGGATCTGCGGGCGATGGGCGAAAACAACGCTCTACAGGCGCGGTCGCGGCACGTGACCCGCCCCGGTATCCTGAAACTTGCCGCCACGCTCTATGCCGATCACTTTGCAGCGCCCGATGGCCGCGTCACCGCCAGCTTTGACGTGGTGACACTGACCGGTTGGGCACCGTCAGCCGGTCAGCCACAGCCCCTGCGCCCCGGGTCTGCGGTGGCGCGACTGGCTGACGCATTGGGAACCGATGAA
>JBBREW010000015.1:0-16229 GCA_038225335.1 Rhodobacterales bacterium | reverse complement strand
TCCTCGTAGGCGACATGGAACGCCGTCTGCCCGGTACGCTGGAGGGTATTCAGGATGCGGACCTGAAACGCCTGAAGCGCGGCAAGATGCCCTTCGAATTCTGCGGCGTCAAAGGTCACCTGCTGGGTTTTCTGATGGGTGACGTTCGTCAGCTTCCACTGGCCGGTGGACTTCGCGATTTTCCAGCTGACGAAACTGTCCACCGGATTGCGGGTCAGAACAACCTTGGCGCACCGCGGATCGGTCAGGGCAATGTCCAGCACCCGCGAATCGTGGTCGTTGAAAAACCGGAAACCGTTCAACCCATCCGCACCCTTGATCGCGTCGATCAGGGTCTGCGGGTCTGCATCGCGCTGCGCCTGACTGATCCCGCTGACCTCGGCACTGTCAGGATAGCCGATGAAATGCGGGTTGAACGCCTCTCCCAGACAGGACAGGCCGTCGAACAAATTCAGGTTTGCTTCCAGAAAATTGGACCCCGTCCGCATTTCGGCCAGCACAACAAAGTAATCGAATTTTGACACGTTATTTGACCAGATAGGGTTTGCGAAGTTTGGGCGATTGATTGAGCGGTGGCGGTTCCACCGGGAAATCGCCCATCAGATATGGATGCATCCCCTGATTTTTCAGATTTTGCAGGAATTGCCCAAACCCCGTCAGATCATACATGCGCGGCGCTTCGGTCAGGCGTCGCGTGGTTTTTCCGGTCATCTCGTCCACGATCAATTGCAGGGATTCCATCGGTGTTTCGATGAAATCCGCCATCGTCCAGACCCGCACCCGCGCCTTTGCCCAAGGTGATCGCAAGGCCGCCAGATGCTCGCTCTCGATCCGTTGCAAATGCGCTGCCTCGTTCCGCAGATCGGCGAAATTGCGGTTGGACTGGAACAGCGGAACAGCCCAGCACCCAGAAATGACCGAAACCTGCGCATTGGGGTCCTTGGCGACCATCCAGCTGATGCGTTGCGCGTCGGCAGGCCCGAATTGAAACGCCTGCCGCTCTCCTCTTGTGTTCCAGATCAGGTTGGTCAGGAACATCTGCGGATTATGATCGCGAATTGCCGCTTCGTCGGACAAGGCGCCGTTGAAATGGGACTGTCGCCCATCGAATTGGACCCGGTCCGGCGCATACAAATGACCATGCACCCGCGCGCCCGTCATTTTCGACAGCCAGGGTTCGAAATTTTCAAACAGTTCCGCAAACCCGCCAAATACGGAATAGGGCGCGCAGGTAATGCCGTTTTCCCAATCCTCATTGGGCCAGCGGCTTTGCATATAAAGCCCCCGCCGCCCCTTGGTGCGCCGCTCGACCGCTTTGGAAAATATGCGGTCGATCTTGCCGGGGTTCGGCTCTGCACCCTTCATGGTTGCTGCGTCATCATCCAGAAATGTGTGATACAACCGGTCTGCATTCGGCCAGACCTTGCGGGCGACGAAACAATCGGACCGGCGCAGCAATTGAAGGTGATCGTCATAGAAAATATGCGGCTTCCCCTGAAAATCAAACTTTGACAGCGTCAGGGACCGGCTTTCGATATGGGTGGAATAGACGCGGGCCAACGTCTGGAAATAACTTTCGTCCGGGATCCAGACTTTTGAAAAATACGCATCATGCAGTGCCCGGTCCGGGTCCTGCAAAATAGCCGACAGTGTTTGCCGGGTCATGCACCACCATTGCGACCCCATATGGGGCACAAGCCCATCTGGAATCCGCCGCTGAAACCGCACCAGCCGCTGCAAGGCGACATAACGATCGAAAAGATAGCGGTTCTTGCGCCATGAAAACGGAAACCGCAGGGTAAAACGTTCTTCGTCCAGCCCGCCCACCGTCCAGGGCACATCGGCGGTTGTCGCGCTTTCGATGAAATCCGTGCGCGGACGGCTGTCAAGGTAGCGCCGCAATTCGTGGACGGGGCGTAATGGCATGCAGGACCCGGACGCCAGAAAGACATGCCGCACATTGACAAATGATTTCAGCATCATTTCCGATGCGGCCTGCGTTCCGGCCACCAATCCCCATGTGCCCCATTCGCATTTATGACGCTTGCAGAACTTGATATCGGACATGTCGGACAGCGCGTTGCGAAACTGATCGAATTTCGCGGCATTGACGGATTTATCCACGTGAATAACGACCGGACACCCCCCCGCGACCCAATGCCGGGCGAGTTGTTCGGCACGGTGGAATGCCGTGTGCACCAGCATGATGACACCGACGGTCATGCCCAGTTGCCTTTTGACATGATACCCAGAATTTCAAGCTGCCGCCAGTTGATGTAACGCTCTGACCACTTGCACCACAAATCGGGATTGGCATCACCGGATGCCGAATAGGCGCGGTATTCGTGGCTGTTGGCGTAATGTTCGCCGCGCTGCATTTCCTCTCTCGCCTTGTCGGTAAAGGTCGACAGGAATTTTGTGTGCAACAGGACGCCGCTTGCTTTTTCGCCACCCCATTCATCATAGACAAGGTTCAGACCGCGCGGCAGCAGCATATGCGTCGAACTGGCATAGGCATAGCGCCGGTGCCATTTCACCAGCGGCACCTTGTTCAGCGCCGGGGCGCGATCCGGTTCTTTGGGGAAAAAGGTCCGCGCCCGCGGACCGCCCTGTATCCACAGGTTCCCGAAACGCGGATTGCGGTTGATGACATAATTCCCGCTGTCGAACCATTCCGTGATTTTCAGCGGATCGGTGCCGCGGCGATAGGGTGTGTCATCCAGCCGCCCTTTTGGATACATATCCAGCAGCATGGCCCCGAATGATTTGATCGACGACGCATCCAGCCAGTCGGTCAAGGCCCGCAAGGGCCGCGTATCGCAAAACGGATAGACCAGCAATTCGTCCGGATCGACCACCAGAATCCAATGCCCATGGGCATATTTGCGCTGCAACCAATTCAGCCAGTCGACCCCGAACCTTGCGCGTTTATAGCTTCCTTTGGCGTGGAACAGCGTGACATCGGATTGGGATTTCAGAAATGCAGGTCCGTCGTCGGTGCTGGCATTATCCACAAGGATAAAGTGATTGACGCCCAGATCGCGGTAGTATTGCAAAAAGTGCGGCAGCCGCACATCTTCGTTGCGGAACGTCGAAAAGACGATGATGTCGTCAGGCTTGATCTGCGCTGTGCGATCCGCAACAGCCTTCAATTCTCGCCGTTTGCGGAACGCACGGACAAGCCAGCGCTGCCGCTGCAACCGCAATGTATAGGACCGCCAAATGCCCAACCTCGTCCCTTTTTCTGCCCTGCCGTCGCGCTGCTTGGTATCACAGACCGCCTAACACGGTTCTAAAATGCCCTGTCCAATCGGGTGGAACAAAGGGCATCCTGTGATCTTGTCGTGCGTCGTCCAGCAACCTCTTGATTTGTTTGTCCCAATCATAGCGATCTTGCGACGCAGCGTAAACGGCCCAGTTTCCCAACAGCTCGCGGCAAGGCGGCAGGTCGGCGCAGATGACGGGCACGCCCAGCGCCGCCGCCTCGAGCGGGGGCAGACCGAACCCTTCGGCCAAGGATGGGAACAGCAGACCACGGGACCCGGTCAGCAATGCGGCAACCGCGCCATCGGTCAGGTCCGGCACCTCTGTCACATGCGGCACCCCGGCATCCAGACGTTCGAAAACCGACCTGTTCCGCCAGCCCCGCCGCCCGCAGATCAGCAATTCAGGCGCACCCGGCCCCCAATCCTCCCATATATCCAGCAACATCGCGTGATTCTTGCGCGGCTCGATGGTGCCAAGGATCACGAAATAGGGGCGCAGCGGCATGACGCCGGGGGGTATATCCTCTGCCTGCGGCACGGGCTGCGGGACGCCCAAATGGGCCGTCAGGATCGGCGGCACCCGACCCATCATCACCATATGGCGCGTCACATCCCCCGCGCAGGCGGCAGAGGTGCAGATGATGACGTCGGCATAACGCCGCGCGACAGCCAGTTTTCGTGCGAAATCTGCAACAGTGCCGGGGCATTGCAGGTCGGGCCAGTCCAGCGGGATGGTGTCGTGTATCAAAATGGCGATCCGCGCACCCACCTGCGCCTTGACCGATTGGCAGACCTGCGCCGTCAGGTTGCTGTGCCCCACGTTGATATAGGTGAACCCCTGCGGCATCCGCCGCAACAGTCGGGGCAATCCCCGGTGCAGACTGCGACCCACGGCCACCCGCCGCACAAACGACTGTCCCAGCCGCGCCGGGCCGGACAACTGCCGGTTCAGGCGTGACAGGATGTCAGGGGATGGAAACTGCCGCGTCACGACCGCGTCACGAAACGCGGTCAACCCGGCCCGGTCCAGCAGAACAAACCCGAGCGCGGTGCGGCAGACCCCGAACAGCGGTGCCGTCCGGTCGTCTGTCAGGGCCGCAAGATAGGCCAGTTCGACCCGGTCCACCCCTGTCGCCACCAACCCCGCCCGAGAGGCGAGACGGCTGATATCCAGAAGGCGTGTCCGGGCCATCCGTGCCTAGTGCGCGGCAGATGGCTGCGCCAGCACGTCCGTCAGATAGGCGCGGAAATCGTCCCGCAGCTCTGGCCGGTCCAGCGCAAAGGCGACAGTGGCCTGCAAATAGCCCGCCTTGGACCCGCAGTCATAGCGTTGACCCTCGAACTTGTAACCGAACACGTCGCGGCCCTGTTCGATTTCCATCGCGATGGCGTCGGTCAACTGGATTTCGCCCCCGGCGCCCCGGTCGATCTTGTTCAGGTTCTGCAACACATGCGGTGTCAGGATATACCGACCGATCACCGCCAGATTGGACGGTGCCGTGCCTGCTTTTGGCTTTTCGACCATGCCCTTGGCGCGGACGATGGCCCCATTTTCGGATTCAATCGCTAGCACACCATAGGACGATGTCATTTCCGGCGAGACTTCCATCGTGGCCACCATGGCGCCCCCGGTCTCTGCATAGGCTTCGACCATCTGTTGCAGACAGGGACGTTCGCCTGCAATCACGTCGTCCGGCAGCATCACCGCAAAGGGTTCATTCCCGATCAGCCGCCGCGCGCACCAGACTGCATGGCCCAGCCCCATCGCCTTGTGCTGGCGGATATAGGCGATGGCACCGCTGTCCATGTTGGTGTTTTTCAACACTTCCAGCAGATCGTCCTTTCCGGCCTTGCGCAGACTGTGTTCCAGATCGGGCGCATGGTCGAAATAGTCTTCCAGTGCCGATTTGCCCCGGGCGGTGACAAAGATGAATTCCGTGATCCCGGCGGCCCGCGCCTCGTCGATGGCGTATTGGATCAGCGGGCGATCAACCAAGGTCATGATTTCCTTGGGAACTGACTTTGTCGCTGGCAGAAACCGCGTGCCAAGTCCGGCAACCGGGAACACTGCTTTGGTGACTTTCGTGCGCATAACGGGTCTCGATACAAGGATGATGTCAATGAACGACTAACTCACCTTTAGTGCAGGATCATGAAGAAACCAAGGCAACGGCCTCTGACAGGGTCAAAAAGGACTGACCTTGCCCGGCAGGGGTCCGCACGGCCTGTCGCGAACCCGCTGCGGCCTGCACACGCCGCCCCGCGCGCCAGAACCGGAACAGGGGATCGGTCCGCGATGCCTTGCCAAACTGTCCGCCACGCTGTTCCCACACCCCGTCGGCCGTGAACCGGACCCGGTGCCACAAGGCTGTGGGCGACAGCAGATACAAGGACACGATGGCACCGTCGCGCACCATCTGCGCCGCCACACCGCGGGCGGTCCTTGCCTGCCATGACCGCGCGCTGATGACGACATGGGGCCGGGCCACTGTCGGAAACGGCATGAAACCGGGGGCCACATCGCAGGGCGGATGCTGACCGAACGGCCGCGCCATGCCTTCGGCCCAACCCGCATCAAACGTGGCCAGCAGCCGCCGCACATCCCCCGGCATCATCCGTCCGGCCACCATATGCGCCAACAGGCGGCGGCGTTGCGCCGCGCGCGGGACATGCGGCGTCGGATGCGGCGTCAGACCGTGTTTGCGCAGAAAAACCCCAAGGCTCGCCCCGATCTGATGCAGGGTGCGGGGCACCCGGTCGGTGCTGCGCCGCGCAGAGGCGGCAAATCCGTGATGCACCTCTGCCTGCGGGACAATGACGGTTGTGGCGGACCGGTCCGCCAGACGCAGGTTCACATCCGTCTCGTCCAGATAGAATGCAAAGGCTTCGTCGAATCCGCCCAGCGCCAGCAGGGTGTCCCGGCGCAGGGCCATGTTGGTGCCTTCGGTCTTGACCGCGCGGCCCGGTCCCGCAACCATCACCGTCGGCTGCGTCGCATCCACCGCGATCGCAGTGGTTTCACCGTCACCGAACGCCAGCCGCGCCTGCCATTGAAAACTGATGCCATTGCGCCCCCGCACGAACCCGCCCGTCGCGCTGACCGTGTCATCGGCAAAGGGGGCGGTCAGGTGTGTCAGCCAGCAGGGTTCCGGCACCGCGTCATCATCGATAAAGGCGACGATATCCCCTGCGGCCTGCGCCAACCCCACATTGCGCGCGGCGGAAATGTTGGCCCGCTCAAAGCTCACCGCCTTGACCACACCGGACAGGCCGCTGGCGGCAATGGCAGGCCACGACAGGCTGTCGGCGACAACGATGACCTCGCAGGCGGGATGGTCGATCTGTGACAGGCCCAGCAGGCAGCGGCGCAATGCGTCTGGCCGCCCATGGCTGACCACGATCACGCTTGCGGTCTGCATCAGTCGGCGCCCATGTCCTTCAGCATCGCCTCGATCCGTGGGACATCCTCCGGGTTGTTCAATTCCCAGAATTGCCGCCCCTTGGCATCGACCAGAACACACAGCACCGGGCGGCCCTGTTCCAGAAACCGCAACTGTTCCAGCCCTTCCAGCGTTTCCAGCGGACCCACCGGCCATGTGCCATAGGACTGCAACGCCGCCGGACGATAGGCATAGACGCCGACATGATGATAAACCGGCGTCTCTGCCGCATCGTCATAGCTGCGCCCGGTATATGGGATCACCTCTTTCGAGAAATAAAGCGCATTACCCGCCGCCCCGAACACTGCGGTCGTGCCACCCACACGCCCCGCCCGCCGATCCTCCAGAAATCCGCGCAGCGCGCGTCCTTCGGTCCGCAGCACAGGCGTCGCCACATCGGCATCGCCCCGCGCGCGCAAGGCGTTGACCAGATCGCTGATGAACCATGCGGGCGTCAGCGGCGCATCGCCTTGCAGGTTGACTACGATGTCATAGTCGCAGCCCATGGCCGCGATTGCGGCAGCGCAGCGTTCCGTGCCATTCTGGCAGGATTCAGGGGTCATCACGACCTCTGCGCCAAATGACTCCGCTGCCGTGCGAATGCGGTCGTCGTCGGTCGCCACCACAACGCGGTCGATCCCCGGCACAGTCATCGCCGCATCCCAACTGCGCCGGATCAGGCTTTTGACCGTACCATCGGCACCCCGCAGGTCCACCAGCGGCTTGCCGGGATAGCGGGTGGACGCATAGCGGGCGGGAATGATGATGGCGACGGACATCAGGATCTGTGCAACACGACGCCGGGGGCATAGGCGATAAAGAACGGGTTGGCATAACCCTCCTTGCCATAGGTCAGCGGCGCATGGCTGTCGAACCGCACGACCTGTCCGCCCGCACCTGTCAGCACCGCGTGACCTGCGGCGGTATCCCATTCCATCGTGCGGCCAAGACGCGGATAGATATCGGCCTCTCCGGTCGCGATCAGGCAGAATTTCAGCGACGACCCGGCACTTTTCATATCCTTGACCAGATACAGGTCGATGTAGTCATCGGTGGCCTGATCCCGGTGCGATTTCGACGCCACAACCATCAGCGCGTTGTTGTCGGGGTTCTGCGTCACCGCGATCTGTTCAACCTCGCCCACAGTATCCTTGGCAAAGGGGCCGGTTTCCTCGACCGACGCGCCGGTGGCGTCGGTATAGAACAGCCGCCCTTTGGCCGGGGCATAGACCACACCCCGCACCGGGACACCGTTGTCCACATAGGCGATGTTGACGGTGAAATCGCCGCGTCGCTTGATGAATTCTTTTGTGCCGTCCAGCGGATCGACGATCAGGAACGACGTGGCCAGCACCTTGTGGGACGCCGCCTGTTCCTCTGTCACCAGCGCCACATCGGGAAAGGCGTCGCGCAGACCGGCGCTGATGATCGCGTCCGCCGCTTCGTCCGCTGCGGTCACGGGGCTGTTGTCGCTTTTTGACCGCACGTCGAAATCCGGGCTGTCATAGATTTCCATGATCCGGTCACCGGCCTCGAGTGACAGGCGGCGCATGACCAAAGCAAGCTTTTCGAAATCCATCGTCACACTTTCTCCGTTTTCATAAGGCACACCGTGAATTGATTGAAAATGGCGGCTTGCGACCTTATGCTGCGGCGTCAAGCGAACAGCAAGAATTTCGTGGCATCGACACCCTGCGGGATGCCGGCGTCCCGATCAGCAAGGCGATAGATGATGTTTCAGGTGCAGGCCCCAAAATCTCGCAGCCGCACCGTGCTGGGCATGGCGGAACTGATCTATCATTCCGCCGTCCGCGATATCCGCAAGGGGCATCGGAACGCCCTTGTCGGCCTGATCATGAACATCTTTCAGTCGGTCGTGATGATCGCGTCCTTCTATGCCATGTTTGCGCTGCTGGGCCTGCGGGGCATGGCGGTGCGCGGCGATTACCTGCTGTATCTAATGTCGGGCATCTTCCTCTACATGGCCCATACCAAGGCCATGAGCTCGATCGTGGCGTCCGAAGGACCGGCATCCGCCATGATGCAACACGCCCCGATGACCACCGCCATTTCCATCTGCGCTGCGGCGCTGTCATCGCTTTATCTGCAGATCCTGTCGATGCTGGTTGTCCTCTTCGTCTATCACGTCATCTACCAGCCCGTTGTCATCGACAAACCTATCCGCGCGATGCAGATGTTCATGGCCGCGTGGTTTTCCGGTGTCGCGGTCGGCACGATTTTTCTGGCGATCAAGCCCTGGGCCCCCGAAGTGACCCGCATCGGCAGTTCGATCTATGGCCGGATCAACATGATCGCATCGGGCAAGATGTTTCTGGCCAACATGCTGCCTGCGTCGATGCTGGCGATTTTTGACTGGAATCCGCTTTTTCACGCCATCGACCAGATCCGCGGTGATGTTTTCCTGAACTACAATCCGCATTTCAGCTCTCGGTCCTATCCGATGTATGTGGCCATCGTGCTGCTGATGCTGGGCCTGCTGGGCGAATTCTATACCCGCCGCCGTGCCTCGGTCAGCTGGAACGCCGCCCGCTGACGGTTGCGCCGGGGTGCCGGACGCGCCACAGGACCACATGATCGGGAAAAATCACAAGGGTGATCTGTCAGCCCCTGTTGCAGCCCTGAAACCCCCTCCCTATATACGCCAGACAGTCGCGACCGGATAACCATCCGTCGCGCACCAACGAAACGGGCGCGGGTGCCGCAACGGGTCTGCGCCTCTCAAACCGCCTGAAGTATAAGGGATTTGAACCATGGCCAAAGTAATCGGTATCGACCTCGGGACGACGAACTCCTGTATTGCCATCATGGATGGCAGCAAACCGCGTGTAATCGAAAACAGCGAAGGCGCGCGCACAACGCCGTCCATCGTCGCGTTTACGGATGACGAACGCCTTGTCGGCCAGCCGGCCAAACGTCAGGCCGTCACCAACCCGGAAAACACCATCTTTGCGGTCAAGCGTCTGATCGGTCGTCGTTTCGACGACGCGGATCTGGCCAAGGACAAGAAAAACATGCCCTTTGACGTCGTGAACGGCGGCAACGGCGACGCATGGGTCGAAGCGCGCGGTGAAAAGTATTCGCCCAGCCAGATCAGCGCATTCATCCTTGGCAAGATGAAGGAAACCGCCGAATCCTATCTGGGCGAAGAAGTGACGCAGGCCGTCATCACGGTCCCCGCCTATTTCAACGACGCCCAGCGTCAGGCAACCAAGGACGCAGGCAAGATCGCCGGTCTGGAAGTGCTGCGGATCATCAACGAACCGACAGCCGCCGCGCTGGCCTATGGTCTGGACAAGAAAGACGCCAAGACCATCGCCGTTTACGACCTTGGCGGCGGCACCTTTGACGTCACGATCCTTGAAATCGACGATGGCCTGTTCGAGGTCAAATCGACCAACGGCGACACCTTTCTGGGTGGCGAAGACTTCGACATGCGGATCGTCAACTACCTTGCGGACGAGTTCAAGAAAGAGAACTCCGTCGATCTGACCAAGGACAAGATGGCCCTGCAGCGTCTGAAAGAAGCCGCTGAAAAAGCAAAGATCGAACTGTCGTCCTCCTCCTCGACCGACATCAACCAGCCCTTCATCTCGATGGGTGCGAACGGCCAGCCGTTGCACCTTGTGATGAAACTGACCCGTGCCAAGCTTGAAAGCCTTGTGGCAGACCTGATCAAGAACTCGATCAAGCCCTGTCAGGCCGCGCTGAAGGATGCCGGTCTGTCCATCGGTGACATCGACGAAGTCGTGCTTGTCGGCGGCATGACCCGCATGCCCCGCGTCAAGGAAGAAGTGACCAAGTTCTTTGGCAAGGAACCCCATCAGGGTGTGAACCCGGACGAGGTTGTGGCCCTGGGCGCCGCCATTCAGGCGGGCGTGCTGCAAGGCGACGTCAAGGACGTGGTCCTGCTGGACGTGACCCCGCTCAGCCTTGGGATCGAAACACTGGGCGGCGTGTTCACCCGTCTGATCGACCGCAACACGACGATCCCGACCAAGAAATCGCAGACCTTCTCGACCGCCGAAGACAACCAGAACGCCGTGACGATCCGCGTGTTCCAGGGCGAGCGCGAGATGGCCGCCGACAACAAGATGCTGGGCCAGTTCAATCTGGAAAACATCCCGCCCGCACCGCGCGGCATGCCCCAGATCGAAGTGTCGTTCGATATTGACGCCAACGGCATCGTGTCGGTCGGCGCCAAGGACAAGGGCACCGGCAAGGAACAGACGATCACCATTCAGGCCTCTGGCGGTCTGTCGGATGACGACATCGAAGCGATGGTCAAGGACGCAGAGGCAAATGCCGACGCCGACAAGAAGCGTCGCGGACTTGTCGAGGCGCGCAATCAGGCCGAAAGCCTGATCCATTCGACCGAAAAGTCGATGGAAGAGCACGCATCCAAAGTCGATCCCACCACGATCGAGGCGATCGAACTCGCCATTGCCGCGCTGAAGGACGAGCTTGAAAACGACAACGTGGACAAGATCAAATCCGGCATCCAGAACGTGACCGAAGCTGCGATGAAACTGGGCGAAGCCATCTACAAGGCCAGCCAGGACGCAGAAGAAGGCGACAACGCGGATGCACCAAAGGCCGCGGACGAGGATGATATCCTTGATGCCGATTTCGAGGATCTCGACGATAACAAGCGCAACAAATAAGGCATTCGCCTGACGGGATAGACCGGCCCCTGACCGGGCCGGTCTTTTTCCATTCCCAAGGGGGAAATGTGACATGGCAAAACGCGACTATTACGACACGCTGGGCATCAAGAAAGGTGCCGACGCGGCAGAGATCAAAAAGGCCTATCGCCAGAAGGCGAAAGAGCTGCATCCCGACCGCAATTCCGACAACCCACGCGCCGAAGAGCAGTTCAAAGAGGCCAACGAGGCTTATGAAGTGCTCAAGGACGCCGACAAAAAGGCCGCCTACGACCGCTATGGTCACGCGGCGTTTGAAGGCGGCATGGGCGGCGGTGGCGGGCGCAGGCCGGGTGGTCCGCAGGCCAACGGCGATTTCGCCTCTGCCTTTTCGGATGTGTTCGACGATCTGTTCGGCGATTTCATGGGCGGTCAGCGCGGCGGGGCCGGTGGTGGCCGGTCGCGGGCTGCGCGCGGCAACGATCTGCGCTACAATCTGCGGATCAGGCTGGAAGACGCCTTTGCGGGGTTGAACAAGACCATCGCGGTCCCGACGGCTGTGCAATGCGGCAATTGCAACGGTTCCGGTGCGGATGACGGGTCCGAACCGGTCACCTGCCCGACCTGTTCCGGCATGGGCAAGGTCCGGGCGCAGCAAGGTTTTTTTACCGTCGAACGCACTTGTCCCACCTGCAACGGTATGGGTCAGACGATCAAGAATCCCTGCCACGTCTGCCACGGTGCTGGCCGCGTCGAAAAGGAAAAATCGCTTTCGGTCAACATTCCTGCGGGCGTTGAAACCGGCACCCGTATCCGGCTGGCCGGCGAAGGCGAAGCAGGCATGCGCGGCGGTCCCGCCGGTGATCTTTATATCTTTATCGAAGTCGCCGATCACGCCATCTTTGAACGCGAATCGGCGAATTTGTTCTGCCGTGTGCCGGTCAGCATCGCCTCTGCCGCCTTGGGCGGAGAGATCGAGGTGCCGACCATCGACGGCGGGCGCAGCCGGGTCAAGATCCCCGAAGGCAGCCAGTCCGGCCGTCAGATGCGCCTGCGCGGCAAAGGCATGCCCACCCTGCGCGGCGGTGCGGCTGGGGACATGTTCATCGAACTGGCGGTGGAAACACCGGTCAACCTGACATCGCGCCAACGCGAAATCCTGCGCGAATTCGACACCCTGTCCAAGGAAAACAACCCGCAAGGGTCCAGTTTCTTCAAATCCGTCAAAGGGTTCTGGGATTCGATGAAAGGCTGATCGCCTGTGGGGGGGTGTCCACTATCCCCCCCGCAACCTGCCGAGACAGATCGCATTTTTCTGTGGCATTAACCCGTTGTTCACCGCCTGCGTGTTCTATGAACGGCATGGAAAATGGTTTTCAGGAAACGCTGCCGCACTTTGACCCGCCCCACGAAACTGGGGGGCAGGTGACCCTGCATTTCGGCGCACGGCTGCCATCCTATATCAAGGATCATCGCCAACGCCTGCGTGACCGGTTCATGACAGGCGGCGCTGCTGCCCTACCCGATTACGAAATGCTGGAACTTTTGCTGTTCCGCGCCATTCCGCGGCAGGATGTGAAACCGCTGGCACGGGCGCTGCTCGACCACTTTGGCGATTTCAACCGCGTTGTCGCCGCCGCCCCCGCTGCGCTGAAAAAGGTGTCCGGCGTGGGTGATGCGGTCGTGCTGGAACTGAAACTGACAGAAGCAGCGGCACATCGCATGGCGCGCGGACGCATCATGGATCGTCACGTCGTCAGCAGCTGGGCCGCCTTGCTGGATTATTGCCACACCGTCATGGCGCACCGCGACACGGAACAGTTCCGCATCCTGTATCTGGACGTCAAGAACACGCTGATCGCCGACGAAGAACAGGCAACTGGCACCATCGACCACGTCCCTGTCTATCCGAGGGAAGTCGTGAAACGCGGTCTGGAACTGAACGCTGCCTCCATGATCCTTGTCCACAATCACCCCTCCGGCGACCCGACCCCGTCACAGGCCGACATCGCGATGACAGGTCAGATCGCGGCAGCGGCGCAGGCGCTTGGCATGACCGTGCATGATCACCTGATCATCGGCAAATCGCGCGAACTCTCTTTCCGGGCCGAAGGGCTGCTTTAATCCCCGACCCAGACCTCGACCCGGCGGTTCAACTGGCGGCCCGGCACGGTGTCGTCACATCCGATCGGCATGGCTTCACCAAATCCTCTGGTGGCAAACCGGACAGCAGGCGGCGTTTGCCCCAGCAGACCCAGCAGCGCGTTTTCCACAAAAACTGCACGCGCAGCAGAAAGATCCCGGTTTGCAACGGCGTCACCTTCGCCGTCGCTGAACCCGATGAACATCAGCTCTCGGCCGTCATAATCGCCGTCGCGGATATTCAACGCCAGAACCCGCAGATGCGCGGCGGACGCCGGGTCCAGCGCCACCGCCCCGGTGGCAAACCGGAATGTAACGGATTGCCGGGTGCGCACATGCAGCAGCGCCACCATGGCCTGCAAATCCGCCAGCGACGTTTCCGGCCCGGCAATCGTGATTGCATGGGCCAACCGTTCCCCCTGATCATCCAGCGGGATCGGCACCACGCCCTGATCCGTCAGTCCGGACCGCCGCACGATCATCTGTGCCGCTGGCTGTCGGGTCCAGTTCAGAAAATCCAGCACAATGGCCGGTTGGCGCCGCGTGCGCAGATGCGCAAAGGCCGTCGCGGTCAACGGATAGTCGCCCGTTTTCAGCGCCAGTTTGTCCGGCCACGCCGTCAGATCGCACCCGTCACGCAGGCCCACCGCCTGTGCGATCCCAGTCGTGCCCAGCGGCACCAGCCCCAGACCACCGGGATCATCCGCCACCGCTGCGACCACATCATCGGTTGTCGCATGGCGAAGCACGGCCGCATCAGGTGACAATTGCAGCCAGTCTGCCACCTTGTAGGCGTCATCAGGCCCCAGATGCAGGGTCAACGGCTGTGCCGGCAGGTCGAGCGCGGACCAATCCGTCAACGCACCGCGAAAGGCCGCAATCAGCTGCGCAGGGTCAATGCTGCGCACCGGATTGAACGGAGAGACGACCGGCACGATTCCATCCGCACCCAGGACGATGCTGTCGCCAATCGCATCCGCGGCGCCTTGCCCGGCCTGCGCTGCCCGGTCCATTTCCGCAGCCGTCGGGCCACGAAACGTCAGCGCCACATCCGCATCATAGGTCAACAGATCCGTGAAACCTTCGGCCGCCTGCACCGTATGAAACGCAACCGTCAGCACGACCCCGCCATCCGGCCCGGTCAGGGTCACGCGGGACCGCGCCGCTTCCTCCACCGTCCGGGCAGCCGTCAGACCGTGATCGCGGGCGTATCCTTCCAGCAGCGCGGGCAGCAACAGATCGGTCAGCCTGTGTTCCCCGGACATGCGCAGCACGGGCGGTGCCGCCGGATCAGGGCAGGCCGCCCCCGCACAACTGACACCCGCATAGGACAGCGTCAGCGGACCATGCGGCGATTCGATCTGGATATAGGTGCCATCGAACCCTGACACTCGCCCGGTCAGCGTCAGATTTCCCTGCCGGGATGTCAGGGTAATATCCTCTGCCGCAGTCAAGGGTGCCGCAAACGCGAAAACTGCGGCAAGGGTGATTGCCGCAGTCCGGGGTCGCAAGGCATGGGTCGCATCATGGCGTGGCGTCATCTTGCCGCGAGTGTCAGGTCCGCAAACATATTTTTCAACACCAGAAATTCACCGACAGCGTCACAAGGCGGCATCATCATCGTCAGATCAATCGCCTTGGCCGGTTGACCCGGTGCGATCTGGATACTTTGCGCGGCGACATCGCGGCCACAATTGCCTGTCGTCACCTCTGCCTCGACGTTCAGAATCACATTGCCATCGCGTGCCGACTGCCCCGAAGGAAAGGTATAGACCTCTGCATGCAGGGGGTCGCTGACCCGCAGATCACCCAAAAGCGCCATGAAACCCGCCTCTCCGGTCATGGCCCGCAGCGGGTCGTTCGTGGCAGCAGACCAGACATGGCCCGCACCGTCATAGCCCGCGCCGAATTCCAGCGCGTGCAATTGCACCCCATCATTGCCCTGCCACTGCAGAACGGCACGGTCGATGGTATCAATATCCGGCACCAGAACCGACGCGGCAATGCCGTTGCCCGATTTGAAATCCGCCATGAACAAGGCGTCGCGGGCCAGCGCGGGCACCATGATATTCAGCATCCCCCGGTCATCGGTCATGGCACTGAACATCATGCCCTGATGATGGATCGTCACCGGCGTATTGATCCGGCAGGCATCGGCCAGCAACAGATTGACCATGGCCATGGGTTCTGCCGTCGCCGTCATGACAGGGGCGCAGACGGCGTCATCCATGCCGGGCAGTGGTGTTGTCACGTCATCGGGGGTCAGCAGGGGCGATGCACTGGCCGAAACGGTGACCGGCAGATCGGCCGTCACGTCAGGCAGGGCAATCGCGGCAAGCGGGGCAAAGGTCGCCGCTGACATGTCAAGTTGCTGCACCATCACCGGTGTCTGCGCATCAACCGGCAGGGCAAGGGGGCCTGCCATATCTGTCGTGGGTCGCGCCTCCTCTGTTGTCGGCAGCAAGGCCGGCGCGGGCCGTTCCACACGGGTCAAATCGGCCGCGGCAGAGGCTGCCCGCACATCAGGCCCGCCAATCGGCGCATCAATCCCGATCCGCGCGGCCAGCGCGTCGCCGTATTGCATTAAAAATCCGATACCCAGCGCCACCGAAAACGTGGCACCCGCGGTGATCGCCTTTTTGACTGATTGTCGCATTTGCCGGCTCCTGTCCCGATTGGGTCACAGCAGGGTATGGCCTGCCACGATGGCCAGCAGGGGA
>JBBREW010000014.1:0-17463 GCA_038225335.1 Rhodobacterales bacterium | reverse complement strand
GTGCGGCCCAGATTGCGCCAGTAGCCGTCGCTTGCGGGCGCGGGGGCCAGGCGATCCAGCCCCTCGCGGCCGCGCGTCTTGATGAAGGGCAGGACGACAAGCATCAGCAGGCCCATGAACAGGCCAGGGATGATGGCCGCCGTGAACAGTGCCGAGATCGAGGTTTCCGCGATGACCCCGTAGATCACAAGGCCAATGGACGGTGGTATGACGATAGAGAATGCGGCCCCGGTGCAGACCAGGGCGGCAGCGGCGGCGCGCGGATAGCCGTCTTCTTGCATGCCCTTGATGATCATCGGGCCGATTGCGGCGACGGACGCGGGACCGGAGCCGGAGACGGCACCCCAGAACAGGCAAACCACCGTGCCGACCACGCCCATGCCGCCGGGCAGGTTTCCGATCAGGACCCGGAAGAATTTGATCATCCGCTCTGCGATGCCCAGTGTGCCCATCAGGGTGCCGGCAAGGATGAAAAAGGGGATCGCCAGCAACGCATATTTCGCGATCCCCGTGGCGATCAGGTCGCCAGCGAGTTCAAAGCCGAAGCCGATCTGCCACATGGTGAACATCGCCGACAGGCCAAGCGCAAAGGCAACCGGCACGCGCAGCGCCATCAGCAGGAAGAAGGCAACGATCATCTGGGTGCCGGCACTCATCCCAAGGATTTCAGACACTTGGGGTCGCCTGCGGCTCTTCACGGGCAGCGCGCCATGTCTCAGCAGCGTGTTGCAGGTAGCGCAGGATGATAAGCGCAAATCCGAAGGGCAACGCGATCTGATACCACCACGCTGGCAGGCCGAGCGCGTAGCTTCGGATGCCGCTGTCGATCTGGTTCATCAACGTGACCCATGAAAACCATGCCGATGCCGCGAGCAGCAGCACCGACAGGATGATGGAAAGACCAAATACCACCTGCGCCGCGCGGCGGGGCAGGGCGTCCTGCACCAGCGTCACTGCCAGATGCTCGCCCCGCCGGGCGGCGATGGCGGCACCGAAGACAGTCAGCACCAGGAAGCCGTTGGTCAGTACCTCTTCCGATGCCGCAAAGGAATAGTGGGTCGCGTAGCGCACCACGACGTTGATGAAGCCGATCAACGTCATACCAAGGAAGAGCACGGCGCAGACGATCTTCTCGAATTCCTGAAGCACAAAGCGCATGGCGGTCTTCCCTCCGGGATCGGTGCGGCCCGGTGTCCGGGCCGCACCGTCTTGTCAATTCGCCGGGGTTGCGGCGATGGCGTCCTGAAAGCTGCCGACGATCTCTGTTCCGACCTTGTCGGCCCAGGTGTCGAAGGCAGGCTGCGTCGCCGCACGGAACGCAGCAAGTTCGTCCTCGGAGGGTTCATAGACCTCCATCCCCTTCTCCCGCAGAAAGGCGACGCCTTCGGCGGTGCCTTCGCGCGTGATCTGGCGCTGATATTCCATCGCCTCGCTTGCGGCTTCGCGCATCTGCTCCTGCGTCTCGGCATCCAACCCGTCCCAGACCTGGGTCGACACACCAAGGAAGATCGGGTCGTAGGAATAGTGCCAGGTCGTCAGGTATTTCTGCACCTCGAAGACCTGCTGCGGGATGATCACCGCACCGATCGGGTTTTCCTGCCCGTCGACGACACCCTGCTGCAATGCGGTCATCGTCTCGCCCCACTGCATCTGCTGGGGGTTGGCACCAAGGGCGTTCATTACGTCGATATACATCGGACCCGCGACGCGCATGTTCAGGCCCTTCATGTCGTCGGGCGATGTGATGGGGCGGACGTTGTTGGTGACTTCACGGAAGCCGTTCTCGCCCCAGGCCAGAACCTCGATGCCCTTTTCGCGCAGGATGTCTTCCAACAGCTTTGCGGGTTCGCCCTGGGTCGTGGCATCGACCTGCGCATAATCGGCATAAAGATAGGGAAGCGAGAAGACGGCCATTTCAGGCACCAGCGGCGTCACGTTGATCGCCGACGTCACCACAAGGTCAAGCGCGCCACGTCCGACCATCTCGGCCTGTTTCATCTGGTCGCCGCCAGAAAGCTGCGCGTTGGGAAATACCCGGATGTCATAGGCGCCTTCGGTCTTTTCGGCGACCAGCTCGGCAAAGCGGTCGGCACCCTTCTGCCAGGTCGTGGTGTCGCCGGTGTTATGTGACAGGCGCAGCGTTTCGGCATGGGCCGCACCAGACAGCGCTGTGGTGGCAAGCATCGCGGCCAAGGTGGCCTTCAAGATCATGTTCATTTCAACTCCTCCCTCAAGACTTCACAATGTGGAACAGACAATACGTCACGGGGCAAGATAATTCTTGCTTTATCTGCTGTAATGCGCAGGTCTTCGGTTGAAGGCCGGAATTGCCGGACAGTTGTGACGAAGGGTGGTCCATATCGTGAGAGACCTGGAAGTTGGTCCCGTCAACGGCACGCAGTCAGTCGACCGTGCGCTCGTCCTGCTGCAGGCGGTGGCCCGCGCGGGGACGCAGGGCGTGTCGCTGTCGGGACTGATGGTAGGGTGCGGGCTGGGCAAGCCCACGGTGCGGCGGCTGTTGCTGGCGTTAATCCGGGGCGGGTTGGTGGAACAGGACACGGGGACTCGGCTCTATCACTTGGGCGAGGAAAGTTACGTGCTCGGTACCCTGGCGACGCCCCGCCATGGCCTGTTGGAAATCGCGGCGGACGCGGTCGAGCGGCTGGCGCGTGCAAGCGGCGATACCGCCTTCGTCAACATGCGACGCGGGTCCGCCGCAATTTGCCTGCACCGTGAGGAAGGATCGTTCCCGATCCGCACCCATGCGTTGGAAACGGGTGCGCAGCATCCGCTGGGCATTGGGGCCGGATCGCTTGCGATTCTGAGTGCCCTGCAGGATGCAGAGGCCGAATTGGTTCTGGCCGACAACGCGGAGCGGATGGCGGCGGATTATCCAACCTATGACGCGGACCTGCTGCGCAGCGACGTGGCGGCGACGCGGGCGCGGGGGTTTGCGCTGAACCCGGGCCGGATCGTCGGCGGCAGTTGGGGGGTCGGCGTGGCCTTGCGGCGGCCCGACGGGTCGGTGGCGGGGGCGTTGTCGATCGCGGCGATCGAGAGCCGGATGCAGCCACCCCGCGACGCCGAACTGGCCGACCTGCTGACGCGAGAAGCCGGCAAGATCGAGACACGATTGGCGCGGCGGATGCCGCGGACCCCTTTGGAGGACAACACATGACCGACCCCTACATCGTGGGCTGGGCCCACACCGCATTCGGTCGCAGCGACGCGGCGGACACCGAGGCGCTGATGGCCGAGGTAACGGGCCCCGCGCTGGATCACGCCGGCGTTGCGGCAGAGGACTTGGACGGCATCTTTGTCGGCGTATTCAACAACGGGTTCTCGGATCAGGATTTTCAGGGCGCGCTGGTCGGCATGGG
The DNA here is from genome assembly GCA_038225335.1 of Rhodobacterales bacterium. Taxonomy (GTDB): domain Bacteria; phylum Pseudomonadota; class Alphaproteobacteria; order Rhodobacterales; family Rhodobacteraceae; genus Loktanella. Next base: position 14,083 of record JBBREW010000014.1, on the reverse strand, counting down.
CAACGACGCACTGTCCCGCGTGCCCGCGACGCGCTACGAGAACGCCTGCGCCACCGGGTCCGCGGCCCTGCACGGCGCGATGGATTTCATTGCCAGCGGGCGTGGGAAGATCGCGCTGGTCGTGGGTGCCGAGAAGATGACAGCGACCCCGGGGGTGGAAGTGGGTGAGATCCTGCTGGGTGCCTCCTACCTGCGCGAGGAATCGGGCGTGGGCGGCGGGTTTGCAGGGCTTTTCGGGCAGATCGCGGGAAATTATTTCCAGAAATACGGCGACCGGTCAGAGGAACTGGCGATGATTGCCGCTAAGAACCACCACAACGGGATGCAGAACCCCTTTGCCCACATGCGCCGCGATTTCGACGTGGCGTTCTGCAATATGGTGTCCGAAAAGAACCCCCTCGTCGCCGGTCCCTTGCGGCGCACAGATTGCTCTTTGGTGTCCGACGGTGCCGCGGCGCTGGTGCTGGCGGCACCGGAGGTCGCAGCGGAATTGCAGCGGTCGATCCGGTTTCGGGCGCGGACCCATACCAACGAACCGCTGGCGCTTTCGCGCCGCGACATGACCCGCTTCGACGGTGCGCGGCGAGCGTGGGAGCAGGCCTATGCCACAGCCGGCGTGACCGTGGACGACCTGAGTCTTGTCGAGACGCACGACTGTTTCACGATCGCTGAACTCTTGGAATACGAGGCGATGGGACTGGCGGGGCCGGGGCATGGCGGCCGTGCGATCCGCGAGGGGTGGACGGCCAAGGACGGGCGGTTGCCGGTGAACCCATCAGGCGGGCTGAAGTCTAAGGGGCATCCCATCGGGGCTACCGGTGTGTCGATGCACGTCATGGCCGCGATGCAGTTGATGGGCGAGGCAGGGGGGATGCAAATCCCCGACGCAAAGCTCGCAGGCGTGTTCAACATGGGCGGGGCGGCGGTGGCGTCCTATGCCTCGATCCTCGAACGGGTGTCCTGATGCAGCCCGTCTCGACCCGGGTGATGAACTTGTCACAGTTCCTGACGGAGTCGGCGCGGCGACAGCCGGAGGACATTGGCCTTGTCTGGGGCGATGCGACGTGGACGTGGGCCGAGGTGGAGGCGCGTTCCACCGCATTCGCTGCCGCGCTGCGCGACCGTTACGGGATGGAAAAGGGCGACCGCCTTCTGGTCCAATCCGCCAACTGCAACCAGATGTTCGAGGCGGCCTTCGCCTGCTGGAAGCTCGGCTGCATCTGGGTGCCCGCCAACTTTCGCCAGACGCCCGAGGACGTTGCGTGGCTGGCCGCTTCCTCCGGAGCCAAGGGGCTGCTTGCCGGGGCGGAATTTGCGGAGCACATCGCGGCCTGCGACGTGTCATTCACCGTGACCATCGGCGGGGACGGCGCGGATGATTATGACGCGCTGGTCGCCGCGCATGCGGACGCGACCGTGATGCCTGCGGCCGTGGACCGGGACGATCCGGTGTGGTTCTTCTTCACCTCCGGCACGACGGGAAAGCCGAAGGCTGCGGTGCTGACCCACGGGCAGATGGCTTTTGTCGTAACCAACCACCTGTGCGACCTGATGCCGGGGACGGGTCCGCAGGATGCCTCCATCGTCGTGGCGCCGCTGTCGCACGGCGCGGGGATTCACCAGCTGGCGCAGGTGGCGCATGGGGTGAAGACGATCCTGCCGGGGGGCAAGAAATTTGACCCAGGTGAAGTCTGGCGGCTGATCGCAAAGTGGCGCGTGACTAATGCCTTCACCGTGCCGACGATCGTGAAGTTGCTGGTCGAACACCCCTCCGTCCATGATCACGACCATTCCTCCTTGCGCTACATGATCTATGCTGGTGCGCCGATGTATCGCGCCGATCAGGTGCGGGCGCTGGAGGTGTTGGGACTGGTCCTGGTGCAGTATTTCGGGTTGGGCGAGGTGACGGGCAACATTACCGTGCTGCCGCCCGCGCATCACTCTGCCGACGACGCCGCCATGCGGATCGGCACATGCGGATTTGCCCGTACGGGCATGCAGGTGCAGGTGCAAGACGCCGAAGGACGGGAGGTCACGGCGGGCGAGATGGGCGAAGTCGCGGTCATCGGCCCAGCGGTCTTTGCAGGCTACTACGATAATCCGGAGGCCAACGCCAAGGCATTCCGCGACGGGTGGTTCCTGACGGGCGACTTGGGGCACATGGATGCGGAGGGGTTCCTATATCTAACTGACCGGGCCTCGGACATGTATATCAGCGGCGGGTCCAACATCTATCCGCGAGAGATCGAGGAAAAAATCCTCCAGCATCCCCACATCAGCGAATGTGCCGTGCTTGGCATGCCTGATCCGACGTGGGGCGAGGTGGGGATTGCCGTTTGCGTCGCGCGGGGTGATGCGCCGGAGGGAGCCGCCCTGCTGGACTGGCTGGCGTCCAAGGTGCCCCGCTACAAGATGCCGAAGACGGTAGTGTTCTTGAAGGAGATGCCGAAATCGGCCTATGGCAAGATTACCAAAAAGCTGATCCGCGCCGAGCTTGTTGCGCGGGGTGACGCTACCGGTGGTTGAGGGGCCCACCTTGGTCCATCCCGGCCCGGTGGCCGCAGACCGGATCACCGCTGTGCCTTGCATCGCGACTCACAGGTACGTCACGCTGCGGGCGGGATCGACCCTGTTGCAAGCGATGACCGATGCTGTGGGCGATGCGGGGGCGTGGTTCGACCTGCGCGATCTACCGGTTGCGAAGCTGACCTTTGTTCGCCCTGCGCTCGCGCCGGACGACGCCCATGTAGCGTGGTACAGCGACGCCAGAACTTTGACTGATGCCATGATCCTGCGGGGCGGAGCGCATCTGGGACTTCGAGACGGTGTGTCATTCGCCCATGTCCACGGCTTATGGTCCGACACTGATGGTGGCAATCATGCAGGCCATTTGCTGGCCGAGGCGACGGTGCTGGCGCGTGATCATGTGGTCGACGTCTGGATCCTGACCGGTGCACTGATGAACAGCGTCCCGGATGCGGAGACGGGATTCAGCTTGTTCTGTCCCGTCCCGACCGAACCCGTCGCACGCCCGAACGCCGTGCTTGCCGCCATCAGACCCAACTTGGTAATCGATGACGCCCTTGCCGCGATCGCCGCGGCGACAGATCGGCCTGTCGTGGCGGTCAGGGGGCTGGGCAGCCTCATAGGGACGCGGCTGGAGGAGGAAGCCGGACTGCACGACCACGCGACGGAAGTGCTGCTGATGGATGACATTGGTCGGCGTGTGATGTCCGTGGGTTTCGTCGGGTCGGCGGTCGTAGGTGTGCTTGCCAGGGGGGTCAATCGGGTCTGCGTCACCTTCGAGGTTCTGATGCTGTCCGATCCGGCCTGACAGCCGCCGCGGCAGGCGTTGGATGTGTAATTGATTTACAATGCCGCGCATGCTGATCTCCAAGTCCGCCCTGGTGCTGGAGCGCACTAACGGCATCTGCCAGTCCATGCTGGCGGGTGAACGCGACCGCGTGGACAGGCGCCTTCATCTGGTGACCGATGGGATGCCCAACGCCGCCATTACGAAAATACTAAGTCGATCCTGACTGCAGACTTCGATGTCCAGCGAAAGCCCATGACCTTGACCGTAGAGGAAGGCCAGGACATCGCCGCGATCGTTCGCGATACCGGGCGTATCCGAACCGTGCACGACGGCTATTCCAATTACAGACTTGTGCGGGACATGCGAGCGATGGTGGCGCGTGGTGATCTGGGGCGCGTCCGCGTCATGGTCGCCAATTTCGCCCACGGTCACCATGCCGATACAACTGACTCAAACAATCCGCGCGTGCTGGCTGTATGTCTTGCGTAAGTTGTTGATGCCCTGAGTGACGGTATATCATGACGGTGTTCAGAAGCCGCCAATTTTCAGCCGAGTAAGGGTGGAATGCCTCCACTGAAGTGGTCCATCTTTTGGGATAGAATTATCCCGTTTTCAGGAGGGCGACGAGATGGCCGGCAAGCGAGAGAAGCCCGAGGATATCGTGCTGAAGCTGCGACAAGTTGAAATGCTGCAAGGGCAAGGCGATTCAGTTCAGGATGCCGCGCGGCAGATCGGTGTGACGGTTCAGACCTACTATCGGTGGCGCAAGGAGCGAGCCATGTCCGCCATTGGTCCGAGGACAATGGTCGAGCCCGCGCCGGGTTTGCCGCACATTGGGTCAGCATCGGCCCACGCAGCGAAAGGTGCCGTGTGGTCTGCTGGACGAAGCACCATTGACCGAGGACATCACCGCGTTTGCCGCAGAGTTCGGGCGCTATCGATATCGCATGATCACCGGTCTGCTGAACAACAGCCGCTGGCATGTGAACCATAAAAGGGTCGAACGGATCTGGCGGCAGGAAGGGCTGAAAGTCCCGCAAAAACAGCCGAAGTAGGGCCGACTTTGGCTGAATGATGGTTCCTGCGTCCGGCAGCGGCCGGATCGCCCGAAAACTTTGCGACAGCACCTATTTATGAGCTTCAAATGATCACGATTTCACAGAATATTCGCTGGCTTCTGTAACGTGGTGATGAATGCGGCCGTCGAAGAATTCGGCGACAATTTCGCCGGTGATGTTGCGCGATACTGCGCGCGCGTCAGAGTGCATAGCCTCTGCCATGGCGTCGCGGTCGGGGTAGCTGATGGCAAGTATTAGCGGGAATTCGGGCGCACCTTCGTCGCGTTCGGCACCGAACATCACGCGGACTTCGCAACTGCCGGGGAACTGGGTCCACACCGGCACCAGCCGTGCGTTGACAGCGGCGCGAAAGGCATCGGTCTTGCCGTCCTTGATGTACCCCTCAAACAGGGCGTAGCGGGTGATCATTTGAAAGCATCCTGATTTGGCCCTTGGAAATATTCCATGAGGGCAGCCTGGTCTTCACCGCCCAGACCAGCAGCGGTCAACATGCGGTGGATTTCGTTGCAAAGTGCTGTCATCGGCATGGATGTGTTCGTGCGGCGTGCCAAATCCTGCGCGCCGTTTAGATCCTTGACCATGTTGTCTATACGGCCGGTGCGGCGATAGTCCTTGGTCGCGAAACGCGGCATGTATTCCTGAAGAATCGCACTGTCCGCGCGTCCGCCTTTCAAGGCTATGGGGATCATCGCGGCATCGACACCGGCGTCCAGCGCCAGTTGCGTCGCCTCGGCCACGGCCATGAAGTTCAGGCCGCACAACACTTGATTGATCAGCTTCGTCGTCTGGCCTGCACCGTGGTCGCCCATACGCGTAATGTTGCTGGCGACGTGGGCAAGGACAGTTTTTGCGTCATCGACATCGGCGATAGTGCCACCGCACATCAATGTCAGCTCGCCGGTTGCGGCCTTGGGTGCGCCGCCGGACAGTGGGCTGTCGACCCAGCGCAGGCCTTGCGCTGTTGCCATTTCGGCCAATTCGCGGGTGGCACCGGGGTCGATGGACGACATATCGATGATCAGCGTGCCGGGTTTCGCACCTGCTGCCACCCCGCCATGGCCAAAGACCGCGGCCTTGACGATATGCGGCGCATTGAGCGAGGTGATGACGTAATCCGATGCGGCTGCGGCAGCGGCGGCGCTATCGGCGGCGATGGCACCCTTGTCCACCAGCGATTGCACCGCGTCGGCGTTCAGGTCGAACACGGTCAGCGTCTGGCCGGTCGCGATCAGGCGTGCGCCTATGGCACCGCCCATTGCCCCACAGCCGATCAATGCAATCTTGATTGTCACGTTAATGTCTCCTTCTGCCGGATGCCTGCAACAAGCAAAGCTACGATCTCGTCGGGCTTATTTTCGATCTCTGCCACAATGACGCTTTCGCCGTCGGCAGGCTCTTCCAACGTGGCCAGTTGGCTGTCCAGCAGGGTGGCGGGCATGAAATGGCCGCTGCGGTTGTGCATCCGGTCCACCAGCGTATCGCGCTGCCCCCGCAGATAAAGGAACGTCACCGGCCCGCCTGTATGGGCACGGAGAAGGTCGCGGTAGCTGCGTTTCAATGCCGAACAGGCGATGATCGTGTCATCGGTCAGCCGTTCCCCCACCGCAACCAGCCATGGCGCGCGGTCTGCGTCATCCAGCGGCTGCCCACGCGCCATCTTGTCGATGTTGGCCTGCGGATGCAGGTCATCGCCATCAACGAAGTCCAGACCTGCGACGCTGGCGACACCGGTGCCAACGGTGCTTTTGCCGCAGCCGGACACACCCATGATGACATAGCGCGTCATAGCGATGCCGTAATGCCGCCGTCGACGAATATCGTCGTGCCGTTGACAAAACTGGAGGCCGCCGACGACAGGAAAATCGCGGCGCCGACCAGTTCCTCTACCTTGCCCCAGCGACCTGCCGGTGTGCGTTTGGACAGCCAGGCGGTAAATTCGGGATCGTCCACCAGCGCCTGATTAAGCGGTGTCTCAAAATAGCCAGGTGCAAGTCCGTTGCATTGTAGACCATATTTTGCCCAGTCGGTTGCCATGCCTTTGGTCAGGTTGGCCACCGCACCCTTGGTGGCGGTATAAGGTGCGATGCCCGGTCGGGCGAGGGCGGTTTGAACGGAACAGATATTCACGATCTTGCCTGCGCCGCGCTTGATCATGTGCCGCGCGACGGCCTGCCCGACATGGAACACGGATGCGACATTTGTTTGCAACAGACGCTCGAAAGCGTCTGCGGGAAACTCTTCTAGCGGGCCGCGATGCTGCATCCCGGCATTGTTGATCAGGATGTCGATAGGGCCGGTGGCCGCCTCGAACCCGTCAACAGATGCGCGCACGGCGTCGTGGCAGGTGACATCAAAAGCCAGTTCATGCACGGTTCCACCCGTTTCGCGCAATGCGCGGGCCGCGTCGGCCAGTTTCGCCGTGTCGCGTCCGTTCAGAATTACCGCTGCCCCGGCGTTTACAAGACCCAAGGCCAATGCTGCGCCGATGCCTTGCGATGATCCGGTAATCAGAGCGCGTTTTCCGGTCAGGTCAAAAAGTTTAAGGGTCATGGCAACCTCCGCTTTGCACTCGACAATCACTTTCTCGTCTTTTATGTTATCGTTAACAATCAAGTCAAGGAAGGATTCTTCAAATGTCGAAACCTGTTGTGCTTCAGGTTGGCCCCTATCCCGCATGGGATCAGGTGCCATTGGACGCTGCCTTTGCCGTTCACCGCTATTTCGAGGCGGACGACAAGGATGCTTTTCTGGAAGAGCACGGCTCAAAGGTGCAGGGGATCGCCACGCGCGGCGAATTGGGTGCCAACCGCGCGATGATCGACGCCTGTCCTGAACTGAAGGTCATTTCAGTTTACGGCGTCGGCTATGATGCCGTCGATTTAGAGGCATGTCGCGCTCGGGGCATCCGCGTCACCAACACACCGGACGTTCTGAACGGCGATGTAGCCGATTTGGGGATCGCAATGATGCTGACAAAGTCGCGCGGCATGATTGGCGCCGAGCGCTGGGTGCGTGATGGCGACTGGGCTGCAAAGGGGCTGTATCCGCTGCAAGGCCGAGTGTTCGGCAAAAAGGCGGGCGTGCTGGGGCTTGGCCGCATCGGGTTCGAGGTGGCAACACGGCTGGCAGGGTTCGGCATGGACATCGCCTATAGCGATGTGTCCGAAAAACCCTATGCCAAGGACTGGCGTTTTATCCCCGATGCTATTGATCTGGCGAAGCATGCTGATTTCTTGTTCGTCACGCTGGCCGCGTCGGCGGCGACCCGTCACATCGTTGGCAAGACCGTGATCGATGCCGTTGGACCGCAGGGTATGATCATCAACATCTCGCGTGCGTCCAACATTGACGAAGACGCACTGATCGGTGCGTTGAAGGACGGACGGCTGGGGTCTGCGGCGCTGGACGTGTTCGAGGGCGAGCCGAAGCTGGACCCGAGGTTCCTTGAACTGGAAAACGTGCTGCTGCAACCGCACCACGCATCCGGCACGGTCGAAACGCGCAAGGCCATGGGCCAGTTAGTGCGCGACAACCTGACCGCCTATTTCGCAGGTCACGACCTGCTTACACCTGTTTTGTGAGGATATGATGAAAGCGATCGTCATTCATGATGCCAAGGACCTGCGGATTGAAGATCAGCAGGTCGAAGCGCCCGGTCCGGGTCAGGTTCTGATCCGCATGGCCATTGGCGGGATCTGCGGGTCTGACCTGCATTATTATAACCACGGCGGATTCGGTGCTGTGCGCTTGCGCGAACCTATGGTTCTGGGCCACGAAGTGTCGGGTTATGTCGATGCATTGGGCGAGGGGGTCAGCGGCCTTACCAAAGGACAACTGGTCGCCGTGTCACCATCGCGCCCATGCGGCCATTGTCGGTTCTGCAACGAGGCGATGTTCAACCAGTGTCTGAACATGCGGTTTTATGGCTCTGCCATGCCGTTTCCGCATATTCAGGGCGCGTTCCGCGAATTTTTGGTGGCCGATGCGTCGCAATGCGTGCCTGCCGATGGGCTGACACCGGGGCAGGCCGCGATGGCCGAACCGCTGGCCGTCTGTCTGCACGCAACGCGCCGTGCGGGGCCGATGCTGGGTAAATCGGTGCTGGTGACGGGGTGCGGACCCATCGGCATCCTGTGTATTTTGGCCGCGCGCCGTGCGGGGGCCGATCTCATCGTTGCCACCGATCTTGGCGATTTCACGCTGGATATGGCCCGCAAGGCGGGCGCTGATGTTGTCATCAATACCGGTACGGATACCAAGGCGCTGGAGGCTTACGGCACGGACAAAGGCACGTTTGACGTGCTGTATGAATGTTCAGGTGCGGCACCCGCGCTGGCGGGGGCAATCCCCGCGATGCGGCCGGGTGGCACGATCATGCAGCTTGGCCTTGGCGGCGATATGACCTTGCCTGTTCAGGCGATGACCGCCAAGGAGCTGTCGTTGAAAGGATCGTTCCGGTTCCACGAAGAATTCGCGCTTGGCGTCAGTCTGATGCAGAAAGGGCTTATCGACGTGACACCCTTCATCACGCAGACCTTTGCCTTGGCGGATGCCGTGGCGGCGTTTGACACCGCAGGGGATCGCAGTCGGACCATGAAGGCGCAAATCGCGTTCTCCTGACCCGCCGAGTGATCCGGCACGGCGTCGCTTGCGGTGGTGTCGTGCCAGAGTTGTGCCGGTCAGGTATCAGCGCCGATTGCCTGCAACGCGGCCTGTGCAACGGCGATGTCCTGATCGCATTGCCCCGAACCGACACCGATACCGCCAATCAGGACGCGATCCATGCGGATTGGCAAACCACCGGGCAGGCCTGTGACGCAGCCATCGGTCGCCCCGACACCTTTCAGCCGGTCGATCCGCCGATCACCAACTTTGGCGCGATTTCAAACCGCAGTGTTTCGGCTTGGTGCGGATCGCGGAGTATCATTGCAATCAGTTCCGCCGTGCGCAGCCCGATCCGGCGCGGCTGCGGATCAATGGTCGTAATGGTTGGCACCGATACGCCTGCAATTTCATAGTTACCGAACCCTGCGATGGCCATATCGTGCGGCACCCGCACGCCGCGCCGCGCACATTCGGTCATCGCCCCGAAAGCCGACAGGTCGGACACGCAGATCGCCGCTTCGGTGTCGGGCATGTCGGCCAGAAGATGCGCCATGGCAGCCGCTCCTTCCAGCATGGAAATCGGCGGCTTGCCTGCGCGGATCAGCCGCGTTGGATCAAGATCGTGCTGTTCCATCGCTGTTACGAAGCCGTGCCTGCGATCGGCACCGCGCGTATCGCCGTCTGCATCGCCGCCGATGAAAGCGATCCGTCTGCGCCCTGTTGATACCAGATGTGCAACCAGCGGGGTCAATGCGTCACGGTTGGAAAAGCCGACAACATGCGCGACCGGATCAACAGGTAGATCCCAGGTTTCGATCACAGGAATGCCTGCGTTTGTCATCAGCCGGATCGCCTGATCCGTGTGCCGGCCACCGGTGACGACCAGCGCCTCTGGCTTGCGTTGCAGCAGTTGACGGATCATCCGCTCTTCCTGCGCGGTGTCGTAATTCGTGGCACCCAACAGCACCTGCATGTTTGCTGACAGCAACCCGTCTGTCAGCGCACTGACCGTGTCGGCAAAGTTGGCGTTGTTTAGCGACGGGATCGTCACAGCCACAAAACCCGTCCGCTGCGAGCGAAACGTCGCGGCCGTGCTGTCCAGCACATAGCCCATATCGGTTGCAACCTGACGAATATGGTCGCGGGTCGCGTGGCTGACAGAGGTGTCGGATTTGAACGCACGGCTGACGGTCATGACGGACACACCTGCTGTCCGCGCGACATCTTTCATCGTAACCGAACGAAGAAGGGGCGAGGGCGGCTTGCTCATTTCTGGACCTCACGAAACGCAATGTCGAAGCTGGCATCGCGCAGCCTGGCAGGTGTATCGCAGACGATCGAAACGATGGCGGCGCGTCGGGACGTAGTTCGTTCTGTCTTTGCAGGTTTCCGCGCGTCAGCATCATCGATGATACATGTCTTCTTTCGGTCTTTGGGCGGCAAATTCTAAGTCTTTCGATAAGTAATCAAAGGCTGCGATGACGCTGCAGGCGTGCACGGACCTTAATAGGCCCAGCTCTGAATGTTATTGTTTGTTATCGGTAACGCGTCAAGTGAAGGATGATGTGTTCATCTGTACGCTGACATAAAACAGGCCTTAGATTTCAACCAGTCAAGGGTTCTGGCACTGCATCCGATCACCTTGCGACCACGTTCTGATCCGGGTCAGAGAGCGTGCAGATGGTCGTAAATCACGTGATGATGAAAGCCATCATATAGCGGCTTCAACGCTTGCATCACGTCGACTGCCGCCTGCCTGCGCGGCGATTGCAAGGCTTCATTCATTGCTGCACGCGACGGATAGTCAATCTGTTGTACCAGAAAGACATCCTCGAATCCCGGTTCGCTTTCACTGGGCCGGTAAACCCGCACAGCTTGGGCGTGTTCCATATTTTGCCATGCTGGAAGTAGCTTTTCCCTGACAATTGCGTAAAAGAGATCGTGCTGCCCGGGCAGTATACGCCCTCGAAAGATTGCGCTGCGGGTGATTAAGGGCAAATCTTTCTATCCTTCTCAACCATACGGTAACGATAGCACTTGTTCCTGCGATTAGTCCTTTCAAAACCGTGATGTCAACGCGGCATGGACCGTCCATGCTCTTCATGAGTAAGATTTAGTCGCAACTGTCCATTGGCAGGCGATAATATCGCATTTTTTCGTCGTAAATGTGCTTTCAGCACTGCCCGCGTCCTCAACCTCGCAAGGTTTTCAAGTCAAAGCGAGTAAAAAATCGCTTGCTGCTTTCAAATGTTAACGTTAACTATTCAAAAGGCGCGTCGTTTACGAAGTGCCGCCGCTGCGTGAAATCTTCGGGAGGGACATGACGGATGCGGGTTTGGCGAGTGTTGTGGCGTGTCGTGGATTACGCAATGGCGGCGATCCTTGCTGCCATGATCTTGCTGGTCTTTTGCAATGTCGTGCTAAGGTACGGGTTTTCATCGGGTCTGCGCCAGTCGGTCGAACTTTCGCGGTTGGGGCTGGTCTGGCTTGTGATGCTGGGGGCCGCGGTTCTGCTGCGGCGCAATGAACATCTGGCGCTGGCGGAATTCAGCGAAGCGCTATTTCCCCGCGCCGTGCCGCTGTTGCGGCGGCTGGCCTATCTGGTCGTGGTCGTGACAATGCTGATGCTGTTCATCGGTGCGTTTCGCCAGATGAATGCCAACTGGGGCAACATTTCGCAGATCACAGGCTTGCCATCGGCGCTGTTCTATCTGGCAGGCGTTACTTCCGCCATTTTGATGGTTTTCATCGGGGCGGTGCGGGTCATCAACCCTGATGCCTTACTTGATGCCGATGCGGGCAAGCGTCAGATCGAGGATTTCCACGCATGATCCTATTTTTGTTCCTGAGCGTTCTGATCGGGTCGATCCTGCTAGGGTTGCCAGTGGCCTTTGCACTGTTGCTGGCATCGTTGGCGCTGATGTTCCAGATGGATCTGGTCAGCTCGGATATTCTGGCGCAGAACCTGATCAACGGCGTTGACAGCTTTCCGTTGCTGGCCATTCCCTTTTTCATTGTCGCGGGCGAAGTCATGTCCGCCGGAGGTCTGTCAACCCGGATCGTGCGCCTTGCCACAGCCTTGATCGGCCATCGGAAGGGCGGTCTCGGGTATGTGGCAATCCTGACTGCGATCCTGATGGCCGGCCTATCCGGTTCGGCTGTGGCGGACGCCGCCGCACTCGTGTCGATTCTGTATCCAATGATGCGGAAGGGTCGCTATCCCGAAGGTTTGTCGGTTGGTTTGCTGGCTTCTGGGGGTATCATCGCCCCCGTCATTCCGCCATCGTTGCCGCTGATCCTTGTCGGAGTTGCTGGCAATATCTCTATCAAGAACTTGTTTCTAGGTGGTATCGCCCCCGGTCTGATCATGGGGCTGACGCTGATGGTCGTCTGGGCCATCGTGATCCGCAAAGAGGATGTTGAAGCCCTGCCAAAAGCCACACGTCAGGAACGCCTGTCCGCGCTGCGCTCGGGCTTCTGGGCGCTTTTACTGCCGCTTATCATCATCGGGGGTATCCGGTTCGGTGTCTTCACACCGACAGAAGCCGCTGTGGTCGCTGCCGTCTATGCCATCGCCGTATCGGCGCTGATATACCGAGAGATGGATTGGGCCACTTTCCTGCGTATTCTGATCAACTCGGGACGTGCCACCGCGATGGTCATGTTCCTTGTTGGTTGTGCGATTGTTGCGGCTTGGCTGATTACCGTGGCGCAACTGCCGCAACAGCTCGTAACGCTTTTGCAGCCGCTGATGGACCAGCCACGCTTGTTGATGGCTGTGATCATGCTGATCGTGTTGTTTGTCGGCATGGTGATGGACTTGTCGCCGACAATCCTGATCCTTGTGCCGCTGCTGTTGCCTGTGGCCACAGCAGCGGGCATTGATCCAGTTTATTTCGGTCTGATGTTCGTCATCAACTGTTCAATCGGCCTGATTACGCCCCCTGTCGGCAACGTCCTGAACGTTGTCTGCGGCGTCGGCAACGTGAAGATGTCGGTCGCTGTCAAAGGTGCGTGGCCCTTCATCGTCGCCTACCTGATCCTGCTCGCGATATTCATCGCGGTGCCGGGTGTCATCATCACCCCGATGAACTTTTTCATCGGTTAACCTCCGGGAGGAACTACCAATGACATCATTCTTCAAATCGCTGTGCCTTACATCGGCGCTGGCACTGGCCGCCGCACCGGCTTTTGCGGAAACGACGCTGAAATTTGCCCATGCAGCCCCTGAGACTGACCTTCAGCAGAACTTGGCGACCTTCTTCGCGGAAGAAGTTGCCGCGCGCACCAACGGCGAAGTGACCGTCCAGATTTTCCCGCAAGGCCAGCTTGGCAATGACAACGCCATGATCGACGGTACCCGTTCGGGTATCATCGACATCGTCATGGTCGGCCTGAACAACTTTTCTGGCCTAATGCCTGAATCCGCTGCCTTTACCCTGCCATTCATGTTTCCGACCCGCGAATCCGCCTACGCCGTTCTGGACGGCGACATCGGTCAGGGAGTGCTGGACGGTTTCGACGAATTTGGTCTGAAAGGTTTAGGCTATCCGGAAAACGGCTATCGTAACATGACCAATAGCCGCGGCCCTATCCGCACGCCTGCGGATGTGGACGGACTTCAGATGCGGGTCAACAACTCCAAGGCGCTGAACGACATGTTTCAGATCCTTGGTGCCGCGCCCCAGCAGATTCCTGTGGCAGAACTTTATACCGCGCTGGAAACTGGCGTTGTAGACAGCCAGGACCACCCGATTGGTGTGACGCTGTCCTTCAAGTTTTACGAAGTCCAGGAATACCTGAGCCTGACACAGCACGCCTATGCGCCGCTGGCTGTCGCTATGAACCTTGAAACCTTTAACGGTCTGACGCCAGAGCAGCAACAGATCGTGCTGGATGTGTCGAAAGAGTCCGTCGACATGCAGCGCCAGCTGTCCATCGATACCGAGGAAGAGATGATCGCTCAACTGGAGGCTGATGGCATGGAAGTTAATCGTGACGTGGATGCCGCGGCATTTCAGGCAGTCGTGACCCCGGTCTGGGACAACTTCAGAGCCGAGAACGGCGACACCCTTGTCACTGC